>JAITAZ010000444.1 GCA_031283825.1 Planctomycetaceae bacterium
GTTTGTTTGCCGTTTTCTTTTTCTAGGGTGATGTCGTTTTTTTTGTCGATAGAAATAAATTTTGCGCGAGTCTCAAAAAGACCATCAGACGATTTCCAGATTCGAAATTGAGGTTTTAATAACGCGATTTTTGTCTGGTCTTCGTCTAGTAGTGGTAATAATTTTGCGAGCCTAATTTGAGCAAGTTCGTTGTCTTTATACTTGACCAATTGCTCGTTGACAAATCCGGGAATTACTTTTTTGATCAATATTGAACTCATAACGTCGCTAGCAATTTTTCGATATTCGTCTGAATTGTTACCGGAATGTTTGGCGATTTCGTCAAGTAATCCCCAAATCGACGGAATACCAATTTTAACGAGGGCGACTCCAACCGGATATTTTCGTAACGAAAAATATTTTTTGTCTAGATTTTCAATTTCTTTATCAGACTGCAATAAAAGAATTGGCGTAATAACTTCAATCGCCTCGACAGATCGAACTTTCGCGAGTTCGTCAACTGCCGCGAGTAATTTTGTTTTCGTTTCAGAATTGATTGAGGTAAAATTTTTCGTCTCTTTCAATATTCGTTGCGCTAATTCAATATTACTTTTAATCGTAGCCTGACGAGCCTTGTAAAGAGGATGATTAAGAGTGTAGTTGCTAATAGGTTTGAAAGGCAATGGACTATATGTTATGGATCTTTCTGCAAATGATTTTTTTAAGAATAATAAATTACGATGTAATACACGAATAGATTTTTTTTCTTTTTCAGACATTGTGTTTTCGCGGGTATCAATATAATCTTCAATTAATACAATTATCGAATCAAAGGGCATTAATGACCTGTATAATTTACAAAGTTTTGATTCAGGACTTACGTATGTCAAATTATCTTCTATATTTAGCGGTTCTACCACACAATCATAATCCGAGATACGAGCTAATGCCGCTGCAAAAATATCATCTTTAAAACCACGCGATGTCCACACTGTCGTATTATAATTTAGAAACTTTGACATTGGTATAATAATTTCTTTACTGCGCATACAACTTAACAATTCAACAGTATTTTTTAATCGATCTGCATCTTGCAAAGGCAAATGCAAATCATCGTGACTAATACTAAGTACATACTTAAGTAAAATATCATAAGATTCGTTTTTTGTTGTTAAAATTTGTTCAGCTCCTGTTGCATGTTGCTTAACGCCACAACATAACATATAAATAATACAATAAAAAATAATCAAAATATTCTTTATCTCTATTTGTAAATACATTTTTACCTCGCTTATAAAAAAATTGGTAATATATCAGCGGAATTTTTTAAACGCGGATAATACGGATTCAACGGATATTCGCGGAGAATGGCAATGACGATTTTAATATCAATAAAATTATATTATTTATTTAGAGTTATTTATTATTAAGTAAAATATTAATTATTAATTATTGAGTTAGTCTTTAATAATTTCTTGCATCTCCCCTTTAAAATAATTGATTTCTACCATACAAAGGCATCATTTCCATTCTCCGCAAATATCCGTCAAATCCGTATTCACTAAAAAAATCCGCGTTTAAAATTCCCAGTATTATCAGTGTTTGTTTTTTAATAAGGTAAAAATAAGGTTCGTCTTTCATCGCCTTGATAATAATTACAAAAACAAATATTCCACTGATATATTACATTTTTTTTATATTTTTCTTTTTAAAACTAATGCAACAACTCTATTTCTCTATTTTATTCGATATATTTTTTTGCGTTGATGAAATTTTGGAAAGCTGGTTTTAAGGTTCTATTTGAATCTATTAGACCTGCGTATGGTATTTCGTAAGGTTCGATTAGTTTTGTATCTTCGCAATCGTCGTTTATATCTTGTAGCGTTCCCCAGAAGACTCCTTGCACGACTCGGCGACCGAGTAACGTGTTTAGCAATAAGTTTGCCCAGTATTGTTGCATGTTTTCTGACCATTGTTTTATTGGCGATTTATCATTTTCGAGCGGGTCTCCTGAATTTGCGCTTGGCACGGTGATTGAGACGTAAATTTTTTTTCCTAAGAATCCCCATTGGTCAACCATATTTCCGATAGTAACGGGGTCGCGAGGAAAGGTAGAGCGGTTATCGATACCGAAATTCATTTCCATCATAATTGAGTCGATTTCCGAGCAATTTACGAGTAGTTCGGCTAATTGAATTTGGTCAAGACCGGTGATGTAATCCATTGAGTATTCGCTCCAAGGTCGATCAATTCCGACGATAATATTTTTTTCGACTCCGATCATTCTCATTCTTTGTGCGAGATGTTTAACGAGATTTACGGCGCGTAGAGCTGGAATAGACGGGATATTACACGAGTTGAATCTGCTTGCGAGAATCCATGAGTGTACTTGCGAGCCGAATCTTTCGACGATTGCGTGAACAAATTTAACGGCGCGTCGTTCCCAGAAGTCGTCGTCTCGGAGGTGTGAGGCGAGCCAGACTGGGATAGCGTTTATGTCGAAGCAGAGTAGCGGACCCATTACGATTTGGAAACCGTATCTTGTGGCGATGGTTAATTTTTGTTCGAGTAATTCCCATTGGATGACGTCTTGTTGTGGTTCGAGTTCGCGCCATGTCGGCATTGGCAGAACTGCGTGGAAGGCGTCGTGAAGGTAGTTGGCGTAGAGATCGAATTCGTAGATTGAGTTGATTGGGTGCGAGTGTAAACCGATTCCGAGAGTGATAGGTAATTTTTCGGAGTTTCGTAATCTCCATGCGAGAGATTGTTCGGTGTAGGATTTAACGACGTCGATGGCGAGGTTATTTAATTCGGCGAGGACTTGAATTAATTCGTTATCGAGAAAATCGAGTTCGTAGTTTCCGACGGCGAGTTTTGAGAATTTTCGCGAGGCGGCGGTGGTTCGAGTGGCGAAGTCGGCGGTTGGTCTGAAGCCTGTCATTTGCCATTCGAATACTCTGCGGAGTAGTCGTCCGAGAGCGCCGCGAACTAATTCTTTGGTGAGTGTGTAGGTGCGGGGGTAGAGCGGCAGAGATTCGGTAGATTCCATGATCATACCGAGTTGTGTATTTGTCCAGAGTACGTGAACGGTGCCGCTGCTATTGGATTCGAAACGTGCGACGAGTTCATTATTTTCGAGAATCATTTCGGTGGGGCGAGGTTGTCTTCCCCAACCGGCGAAGTAGCCGGTTTTTAAAAATGATTCAGGTATGATACCGGGCGTAAAGCGAAATCGTAATTCTGCCATTGAAATACAAATTGTATTTTTATTATATGGAGCGTAAAATCTGTTATGAAATGTAACAGACGGCGCTAACTGAAATTTAAAATTCGGATGTTGTTTTTATAATTTGTTTAATTGTTTAAGAGAAAAAATTTTCTGCTTAAATGATTTTTTGAAAACAAAAAAGACACGTAAATTTTCGAAAAAAGTTCGGTGTAATTGGCGGTAGTTCAATTTTGATGCGGGTCGCGTATTGTATCAGACAATGCGGAGACAAACTAGTATCCGGCAGACAAAATGTATTTTGTCGAATTTAAGAAATAGAATTTTTTGGGGAGACGTCATAGAAAATCGCAATTGAAAATTTAATTGAGCTGTTATATTTGATGGAGTGTAAAAAATTTTTATTTGTTCCGTTATATTTGACGGGCAAGTTGAAAAATTAGTTCTAATTTGCCAAATTCTAATTTGCAAGTTACAAGAATTGTCGTTAATCGAGAATTTTCTACGATAAACAATTTTGCATGGTGGAGAAATAAATATTTTACTAAAAACGATTTAGATTTTTGAGATTCCAATAAAACCGCAATTGGCACGATTTTTGTTAGGTAGAAATAATGTAATATATCAGCGGAATATTTATAACGGCTTATTTCTGCGATATTCTGCGTATTCTGCGTTTAAATTTGATAAAAAATTTTAACGCAGAAAACGCAGAAAAATTGCAGAAAATTAGGAAAAAATAATTCAAAGAAATATCGTTATAAAAAATTCCGCTGATATATTACGAAATTTTTTCTTTAAATTTTGTCCCCCACCGAGCCATCAATCCCAGATTTCAAACAAGAACGTCCCCAGTGTCCCCTAAGTCCCCCCAAAAAATTATCTTTTTCTTTGAGGCGGTGATTTCTCCCCCCTATGTTCAAGAGTGAAATTTGTGCTAAAATTCCGCCGGATTCTGAAATTAGGTGTTACAATTTGACTTTTTTCAATCTGCTTTCGTTAGAATTTCCAGCAACCAAAAATAGATTATTATCTAGAGATTAAAGATTTTGAATCTCTATATTTATATGTTAGGTCGCCAAGTTCTTAATTGCATGATGATTTTTTTATGCTCGCGATTAATTTTTCGGTTAGAGCAATTAATCGGCTTACCTAGCGGGAAGCTAACTTTTTACGCTCTTGTATCGTGAAATTCATAGTATGAGTTGTAGTTGTAGTAAGTCGCCTTTTTTAGAATAATATTTTGTTTATGTTACGAATTAATCAATTTTCGTAACGAATATTAAATTAACCCCAAACTTTAAATCTAAATAAATATTATGGGATTATTGATACTTCGCAGTTTATTTGTTTTAGTTTCCAGCGGCGTCGGTTATACGTTGATGACGTCGCATTTGGAAAATCACGGCTACTTGATGATTCCGGCTATGATACTATGGGCATTGTTTGTTATCACTGTCGATATGCTCATTTCAAAGAAACGAGTCGATTGGCTTTCGTCGATATACTTCGGATTGCTCGTCGGATTACTTTTAACGGCGGCGATTGGATTCGCAATCTCGCCGCTTTTACCTCAAGACGAAAACCCCGCACAACGAACAAACATAATGCTAATTATAGGTGTTACTTTATGTTATGTCTGCACAAGTTTTCTCTTACAGACAAAAGACGACTTCCGATTTATTATTCCTTACGTTGAGTTTCGGAAGAATTTAAAAGGCAATCGTCCGTTGGTGCTTGATACAAGCGTTATAATCGACGGTAGAATCGCCGACGTAATGGAGACAATGATTATCGACAGCAGACTTGTAATGCCGCGTTTTGCAATTAACGAATTACAACGTGTCGCCGATAGCTCGGATCGAGGAAGACGAACTCGAGGACGTCGCGGACTAGATATTCTAAATAGATTGCAAAAAATGAAAGGCGTTGACGTCCAAATCGACGAAACAGAACTACCCGAATTTCGCGGACAACCTGTTGACTTAAAACTTATCACGCTCGCAAAGCATCTGGAAGGAAAGCTCGTTACAAACGATTACAACTTGAATAAAGTCGCTAAAATTCAAGGCGTTGACGTAATAAATCTAAACGACCTAGCAAACGCAATGAAACCTGTTTTCTTGCCCGGCGAAAGGTTGTTTGTAGATATTGTCAAAAGCGGCGAAGAACCAACGCAAGGTATCGGTTATCTCGACGACGGCACGATGGTTGTTATAGATAATGGGCGGGAACATGTTGGAGTCAGGGCGGAAGTTACTGTAACAAGCGTGTTGCAAACAAGCGCAGGAAGAATGATTTTCGGACGATACGAAAATACAACAAAAAAACTCACGGGAACAACTGTTTTGATTGACGGAATTGCAACTATCGTAAATCCGGCTGTCGGAGGAAATGACGAACAAGATGATTCTCCAAATCATGCGCCGCCGCCACCGCAACAACCTTTCCCGAAATCGCAATATTCAAATTATAAAAAACGATAGACGATAGATAAATTAGAGATAATTTAAATTTTTATCCGGTAGGCGATCTTTCGGCGAATGGTTGCCTACTTGATAAAAAGATTTCCGACAATTCGAATTATTGCCGTTTTTATTTATTGTTACAAAAAATGTTTTATGCTTTCTGATTATGATTATTCTTTTCCTGTCGAGTTGACGGCGCAGCGACCGCTTTTGAATCGTAGTGATTCGCGGATGCAAGTTGTTGATCGAGTTTCTGGTCGAATTGAGGATAGGTTTATTCGTGATTTTCCGACATATCTTGAGTCGGGCGATTGTCTGGTTATCAATAATACCAAAGTGATACCGGCGCGATTATTTGGGATTCGTTGTCAAACCGGCGGATTGTGGGAGGGGCTTTTTGTCGGCGAAAATTCTGATAGAAGTTGGAGAGTTATTGGCAAGACTCGCGGAAAAATTAAGCCGAATGAATTTGTCGAGTTGAAAAATGCAAGCGGTGAGAATCGTGTTAGAATTAAGTTTTTGAATAAATCTGAAAACGGCGAATGGATGGTTGAGCCGGAAGTTGAAGGACTAATAACGACAGCGGAGATTCTTGAGCGGGTTGGTTATGTTCCGATTCCGCCTTATATTCGTAAGGGAAAAATGAATTCGGACGACAAGGAGCGTTATCAAACTGTTTATGCGTCTGAGTCTGGAGCGGTTGCTGCGCCGACTGCGGGGTTGCATTTTGACGAGAAAATTTTAAACGAAATTAAGTCGCGGGGAGTTGAGATTGCGGAGGTAACGTTGCATGTCGGACTTGGGACGTTTAAGCCGGTTGAGGTTGAGAATCTGGACGAACACAAGATGCATTCGGAATGGTGTAGATTGAATGATTCTGCTGTCGAGACGATCAGCAGATGTAAAAAAAGCGGCGGGCGAATTATTGCTGTTGGAACGACGTCGGTGAGGGTAATAGAATCTGCGGCGGGCAAAGACGGAGTATTATTTCCGTTTGAGGGCGAGACGTCGTTATTTATCAAGCCGCCGTATAATTTCAAAATTGTGGATATGTTGTTGACAAATTTTCATTTTCCGAAATCGACGTTATTGATTTTGGTTTGTACATTCGGAGGATATGATTTAATTTGCAAAGCGTACAAAGAAGCAATCCAAAAAAA
>JAITAZ010000458.1 GCA_031283825.1 Planctomycetaceae bacterium
TCATGTAAAATTTATTTTTATTAGGATCGCGGTCGTCTCGACCGCATATTTAGGCGTTTGTCATGCAGGCGGGACGCCCGCGTTCCTAATAAAATTAGTTTTTAGAAGTTCCCTTTAATTATTGTCGAATCTATTTTATCGTTGCCTTCGGCAACGCGACCTTTCGGCGAAAGGTCGCCTACCTGATCAATTACCGCCTACCTGATCAATTACCGCCTATCTGATCAATTATCGCCTACAGACGGACAACTACTGCGTAACATGAGGTAATAAATCACGCTGCTTCTCGTGTTGTTGTTATGGTTGCTGGTAGAACTCTTCTTGCTTCGCGTGATTCTATAAATTCTCTTATTGCGTTTACGACTAAACGTTGTTCGTTCTCTGTTAATTCGGGGAAAATTGGGAGTGATAAAACTTCTCGGCTTGCGTTGTAAGTTTCTACAAGCGAATCTGGTTTATAGCCTAGATATCTGAAACATTCTTGTTCGTGTAATCCTAGCGGATAATAAATTTCTGATCCGATTTTACGTTCTGATAATTTCATTTTCAAATCGTTTCTGAATCCGTCTCTGACTCGGATTGTGTATTGATTCCATACGTGTCGCCGTTCTTCCAGAGTAACTGGCAAGACAATTTTGTCGTCTAAACCTGCGTCGATGAACATATCGTTGTAGCGTCTTGCGTTTTGTATTCTCATGTTTGTCCATCCTTCGAGGTATTTTAGTTTTACGTTTATAATTGCGGCTTGAAATGAATCTAATCTGCTATTTATACCGATTACGCTGTGATAGTAACGCGGTTCCATTCCGTGAACGTGATACAGATTTAAGCATTTTGCGAATTTTTCGTATTTAGTTGTAACGAGACCTCCATCTCCAGCGCCGCCTAAATTTTTTGTTGGGTAGAAGCTGAACGCGCCCATATCTCCCCAGCAACCTGCGCGTCGTCCGTGAAGTTCAGCGCCGATAGCTTGGGCGGCGTCTTCGATTACGACGATATCGTCGTCTTGGGCTATTTCGTTTATTGCGATCATATCCGCCATTTGACCGAATAAATGGACGGGAATAATCGCTTTTGTCCGATGCGTTATTTTTCGTTTAATATCTGCCGGATCGATATTGAACGATACCGGATCGATATCTGCGAAAATTGGTTTTGCGCCGAGTCGCGTTACTGCGCTTGCGGTTGCGAAAAACGTGAAACTTGGGACGATTACTTCATCGCCGGGTCCGACTTGAGCTGTCATCAATGCGAGCAAGATTGCATCGCTGCCGGACGCGCAAGCGATTGAGTAATCTACTTGCGCGTAAGCTGAAATATTTTGCTCAAGCGATTTGACCTCAGGACCAAGCACAAACGCGCCGGAATCGCAAACTCGTTTTAACGCATCGGCGATTTCGTCTTTGATTGTTTCGTATTGCCGACGCAAATCGAGCAATATTACAGGTTGAACTTCTGATTCGGTCAATTGATGATTGAAATTACCTTTCATAGTTTTTTGTTGGCTATCCTTAGCCTGATTGTAATTATTTCGTAATTCTTGTCGTATTTTTTTTGATTTTGGAAATCAGAATTTATGAGTTGAATTTCGTAATATATCTGAATTTTAGCGTTCAAAAAAAACAGAAAAAATTCCCCGTCTGAATTACGCCGATTGAATGAAAGACGATTTATTCCTCTTATTATGTCTAATTCATTCCGGCACATTTCGCGGAGTGTAACAATTATAAAATTTCGGGTCAATAGAAGTTTTTAAAGATTTTTGCAACGATTCTGTAGAACGGTTACGAAATTTATATTTTATTTTAGATTTCGATATTTATTTGCAATTCTTTTGCGGCGAGGTTGGCAACGTCTGATGCGGCTTTTAGAAAACGAGAAACGTCAGATTGAACTGGTTCGATAATTTTAAACGAGTCTAGAGAACAAATTTGTTGAAGTTGATCCATGTAATATAACGTCTCAAGAAGTTCAGAGCTGATTGGCAATGCGATTGTAGTTGCGGCGTTGACGAGGTCTGTCATTGTGTGATTTAACGGCATAAAGCCGCGTTTTCTGAATATCGCCATAAAATATTTTTCTATTGCCATTGCGGCAATATTCTGGATTATAGTTGGCGTAAAAACGTCTGGTCTATTAACCGCTCCGCGAGCCGTCTTGTGAAAACTATATCCATCTTCAAAAAATTCACGCCAATCCTGAATACACATAATTGATTCTCCTTTAAAATAAATTTTGAATTTTTGTAACAATTATTCAATCGCGATTTTTCTTGTAATATTTCAGTAAAATATTTGTGTAACCATTCACGGTTTTTTATTTTATAACCGTTCACGTGAAAAAGCAAAAAAACCTACGCCCTGAAAGGTCAGCGGAAAAAATTATTATGAATATTCGTTACAAATATTCCGCTGAATATTATCAAAAAACCAATTCCGAATTTAAATCCCGTGAATGGTTACAAATTTCAACTGAAAAAATCAGGTCCATTCTTTTATTGGTTTTGGTTCTATTTTTGCTTTTGTTTTGAAATTTCTTATTTCTGTTTCTGTTTTTTGGATAGTATTTTTATCGTTAAGAATTTCAAAATTTAATTCGAATGTACGTGATTCTTTTGGATTTAATTTTGCGACTCTGCCGTGTTGTTTTTCGACTGAACGGACATTTGGGAAATTTATAGTTGGTTCTAATCCGCAAACGTAACCGTCGTCGTTGTTGAGTCGGCTTTTCCATAGGGCGAAATATGGTAGCGAATTTCGACTAAATGACAAGACCAACGCGCGATCTCCGGCAGAATTGATAAGCCTCGTTTTGCAGATTCCGTTTTCGTCTGTACCGGGTTCAAAAAAGAAAACGACCTCTTCGCTTCCGCTTATTTCTGGACCGAGTTTATCCCATTCAGACAAATTCTCC
>JAITAZ010000559.1 GCA_031283825.1 Planctomycetaceae bacterium
GTTGTCAACAAGCGAGTTACGATCAAGGGCGTAATTACGTCGGAGAAGAAGGCGGAACTTTATGTCAACAACAATAAAATCGCAACAACAAATCTGCCTGATTTCATCCTAGAAAATCCAGTTGAAAACTTACAAATCGGAACAGATCGCGGCGGAAAAGTCAACGGCTTAGAATTAAAAAATTTCAAAGGATGGATCGAACAAATAGAAATCAAACGTTGACTTTTTTTGTAAATAAGTATATTTTGTATCTATTCAGTAGCGATATTATTTTTATAGTTTACGACGTTTCGGCGTTGTAAAAGCGTAAAAGTTTGCTGTCCGGCTTCAACCAAAAATTCAAGTATGAGCAGTTTCAAAATATCGCAATTGAATAGTTATAAATTATAGAGCGTTTAATAATTCGCGTTTATTTTTGAATAGAAATCAGTAATTTAGGTTTATTACAATGTTATTAGAATTTACTATTGGCAATTTTCTGTCGTTTGGAGTTTCGCAAAAATTCAGTCTTGTTGCCGATAATCATGAAAAAAATTTATGGGAAAACGTAATCGAATGTCGTTTGCCCGGAATGTCCGACTCGAATTATCTTTCATCGGCGGCGGTGTATGGCGCTAATGCTTCTGGGAAGTCGAATCTTTTATTAGCGATTTTGGTTTTGCGTAATTTTATAGAACGATCTTTTCGCATCGATCTCGACGATCCGACTTGCGCTGCTCCTTTCAAGTTGAATAGCGTCTATGAATCGTTACCTACGACTTTTGAAATTCTTTTTGTTGCGGATTCAGTTCGTTATCAATACAATATTTCTCTCACGGCAAAACGAATTGTCGAGGAATCATTGATTGCTTATCCAAAAGGAAAATCGCAAGAGTTGTATCGCCGTAAGTGGAATAGTAAATCGGATCGATACAAATGGTCGTTTCCGAATAATTCCGATAAAAAGATATTAACGATGATTTCAGATAGAACTCGTCCTAATGTCGCGTTCCTTTCCAAATCTGCGGACGATAAATATTTGCCGTTTATGCCTGTTTATAATTGGTTTTCAAAAACGTTAAAAATGTTCAATGCCGCCGATAATTTTTTGAATCATTTTTATACAGTTAGAAAAATGGAGACGTCGCAAGACCAATATGAACAGATTCTTTCTCTTTTGAAAAACGCCGATTTAGATATTATCAAAGCACAAATTAAAAAACGCGATTTAACAAACGATGAAATAAAAAAACTGTTTCCGCAAATCGATCTTGAAAAAGAACAGTGGCAAAGAAAAAATGAAAACCAACAACCGATCAATTCTGTTTCTATATCGTTTTTTCATTCAGGAGAAAAAAATAAACCCGTTGAAATGGATTTTGACAAAGACGAATCTGCGGGAACCAGACGTTATTTTGCTTTACTTGGTCCGTTGCTAGACGTTTTAAATAACGGTTGTGTTCTGTTTATTGACGAGTTGGAAAATAGTTTACATCCTTTGTTGGTGATCGAGTTAATAAAATTATTCCGCAGCGAATATAATCGTAAAGGTGCGCAACTTATTTTTACAACGCATAATTCAATTTTGCTGGACGAAACGTTGTTGCGAAGAGATCAAATCTGGTTCACCGAAAAAAAACAAAACGGCGAAACCTCTTTGTATCCTTTGACAGATTTCAATTCCCAAAAGGACGAAGCGTTGACGAAAGGTTATTTAACCGGACGTTACGGCGCAATTCCTTTTATTCCGAATGGATTAAATTTTAACAAAAATGAGTAAATCACATCGTCGCGAAAATATTAAACGTATCGAAAATAATATTAAACGCCGTCGTCCAATACGGGACGTTTCGGAACGAATTCTTATTGTTGTTGAAGGGCATTCGGAAGAAAAATATTTTAACGCATTAAGAAAACGTTGGAGACTCCACACGGTTGTCGTTGTAGAAAATCCAGACTGTACCGACCCGATAAATTTGCTCGCCGAAGCGTCGGAATTGCTGGAAGAAAGTCAACGGCAAAGCAAAAACAGTATGTTAAAAACGCCATACGATGAAGTTTGGATTGTTTACGATTTAGAAAAACCTAATGATGAAAGACGAAGATTATCAAACGACGCAAAAAATCGAGCGAGAAAAAATTCAAATATTCATTTTGCTATTTCTGATCCTTCGTTTGAGCTTTGGTATGTTTTACATTTTGAACAAACAACAAAGTCGTTTACCACAGCAAAAGAAATTGAGCGATACTTAAAACGTCATTGGAGCAATTACAAAAAAATTCAGAACCGACAAACGAAATTTTAGACAAGACAAATAACGCAATTACAAATGCTAAATGGTTACGATTACAATTAAAGAACAATAACGCTGAATCTCCAATGACTGACGTTGATCAAATTGTTGAAAAATTGATTCAATATATACAACTCGTAAAATGAATTTCGGCAACGCAAGAGCGTAAAAGCCTTCTTTCCTATAGATAAGTCGGCGGCTCTATCCGAAAATTCAAGAGCGAGCAGTTTAAAACTTGGTAAACAAAATTTTCGTTTATTTTATATTCTCAAAAAAATATAAAATTAAAAAATTACAAAAAATCAACCCTTTACATTTCAACTTAAAATTAAAAAAATGAAATTGAACAAACTACAATTTTTATTGTTATCGTCGTTGTTTATTTTTTCTGTA
>JAITAZ010000648.1 GCA_031283825.1 Planctomycetaceae bacterium
TTTTGATAATCGTCATGGATTCCTAATTGGGAAATTTACTTTTACGCTTGAGAACCTCCAAAGTCTAAGACGTGAAACGAAATAACCTTACAGCTTTACATTCAAATCGTTACCGCTGAATTTTCAGCTGAAATGCAAAAAAATTCAAGCGAGTATAGTTTAAAAATCAGGTAAATTAAATTGGAGAATAATTTAAATAATGCGTACTTCGTCGTTTGTGATTTTGTTTTTTGCGTTTGTAGTTGGATGGATTAGCGCGAAATTTATCGGTCAATACGCATTCGTAGCAGATAATACGTCATACGTTAAAATCGATAACAGCCCGCGAACAAAAATTCTTGCCGCCAAAATTCCTATTCCAGCAGGTCAAGAGATATTAGCAGAACATATTAGCTTCGTTGATGTTCCAATTGCTGAATTACCGGCAAGATCAATTACAAATTTCAACGCCGTCTATCGAAGACGTCCGGCTTTTCCAATTCCGAAAAATTGTCCGATTTGCGAAGATTTACTGATTACAAAAGATAACGAACATAACCCTGAAAATTCCGTTAAATTCATCCCCGCAGGCTACGCAATAATTTCCTTCGACATAGAATGGCTAAATAAACGCACAAATCTAAACGCAAATAATCAACTTGACCATAATCAACTCGACCGCAATAATCAAATTGGATCATTATTCGTTACGAAAAATAATGAATCGGAAAATAACGAATCTGGTCAAATTCTCAAAAAAGGAAATCGAGTCGATATTCGTGTCATAACAAGACGCATCCCCAAAGGAAATCTCGCAACTATAAAAGAACAAGTCTTACAAACTTACGCAGATAAATTTTATATCGACTCCGTAAGCGAACTCGTTTTAGAAAACGTCCAAATTCATAATTTTACAAGCTATGGACGCGACGCTGTAGGAAATAGTTTACAAAAAGTGTCTTTCTTGCTGGAAGAATCAAAAATCGAACAACTAGCTAACGCCGCAAAAAAAGGACGTTTAAGAATCGTTGCTAAACAAACTGAAAAATCAAATTCAACTCAACCTTCAGATATAACGCCGACAGAAACTAATATCGCCGAAACTAAAGAATATAAAGGTATCAAAAGCTACAAACCTGAACCCAAAACGCAACCAATAACAACGACGACATCTGAAAATATAAACGCGAAAAACAAAAATCTCACAAACGAAATTGTTACCGTCAACTCAATTTCAGCCAAAATTGAACCAACCGACAATTCAGAACTCAACAAAAATCTAGTATCGACAACAAACGACAAATCGACGTCAATAGAAAATAATAAGGAAAAAAATCTACCATTATCGGAATCAGAATCGGGTTCAGAAATTGCTGTTAATCATGCGCCGTCGCTTTTTGTTATTCCGCTTTATTTACGCAATCTTTGGGATTATCAAATTTCGCAACATCAAAACGCCGGCGTCAACAATAGAAATAACAACAATAACGACAATATTAGAAACGTAACGGCAATCGCGTCGTCGATAAATCAAGCCGATAAATTTAATGTCGAACAAGAAACTATCGGCTCGGCGAGTTCGCATAATTCAAGCGCAAATTCAGCTTCGTTAAACAAAGAAAAACAGAAAAAAAATAACGTAAATAATCAAGCTCTAGTTTTCAAAAAACCTCAAATAAATTATATCCCCGACGACCAAAACGACGACGCAGGAAGATCACGCACAAGCAAATATATGTTCGGAAATAACAATATAAATAGTACAGATAAATAATTATAAATTATACTCATCACGCTTGAATTTTCGTTTCTAATTTTTGTACAGATAATAGGTTTATTTTTTACCAACCTCATTTTTAAACAATAGTTGGAAAAAAATTACGCGGAAATATTACAATTATCGTTACAAAAAATAAAAATTCATAAATATGACTGCTATCAAAACTCGCCGTAATAAATTTCAGAAAAGCCGAAATTCAAAGTGTGATGAGTATAGAAAACGTTTATAATCCGTCTAACTTAAACGCATATTCCGATTTATCCGTTGTTACTTCGATAATTTCTTTGGAATTGCCCGTGAGATATTTTTTAGGAATTAACGATGGAGGCGCATTCATATCAACAGATTCTCCATTCTTTTTGAATGAAATAATATATCTGCCGGATACGACTCCATCAAATACTGCGCTTGTTACCATTGTTGCTTTGCCTTCGTCATTTGTTATTCCTCCAGCGCCCCATTTATTGACGTTTTTATCTTCCGGCGTCATTAAAATTCCTACGCCTTTCATAATTTCTCCGCCGAAAGTTACCGTAACAATACACGGCGTAAGCTCAGGCAAATCCGCCGGACGCTTCGGACGACGAGAACAACTAATAACTTGAATTTCAACCACAATAATCAAAATACAAATTATTATCACAAAAATTTTCTTCATAAAATTTCTCCCATTTATGTTATTGCATTAGAAATATTACACAAAATTTACAAACCACTTTTAGGTTCGCCCGAATTGATTTTGCCATAGTTTCGCCAAACCTCTTGCGTGATATTATTCGTAACAAATCGCACGCTCCCATCGCCTAATGTCGCATTGACTCCATTAGGATGAAAACTACGCGCCGCATAATAACCATAAACGGATCGCCAACCTAAATCAGGATAAAGCGGATTAGGAGAACTGTAAGTCGAAAACAAAGTAGCCGGCGCACGCGCAGTCAACCACATATAACCGCGCCAACCGAAAACTTCAGTTGCAGAATAAACCGCCGACGCAAGATCAGACGG
>JAITAZ010000670.1 GCA_031283825.1 Planctomycetaceae bacterium
ATTAAAACGTGAATAGTTTAACAATTGTAGAGACGCAATGCCTTGCGTCTCTATTGTTGTCTTAGTCTAAATTCGATCAAAAGATCACCGATAGAGACGCAAAGCATTGCGTCTCTACATTGGGTTTAGTAATTCAAATCCGAATTTAAAAACCGTGAACGGTTACCATTAAATTATCTTGAATTATGTACATTTTCTGATGCGTGATTACTCAATAAAACGGCGATCCATTTTGTTTTTGGATCGTTTTGCAACACGATTTTTAATACCATCGTGAGCGGCGCGGATAAAAACATTCCTATCGGTCCTAGCAACCATCCCCAAAAAATTAACGAAAGCAAAACCACAAGACTCGAAATTCCTAATCCTTTCTCAAGATAACGCGGCTCGACTCCATAACCAAACGCGGTATTCACCACAATCAACCAAACTGTAACGACAATCGCAGTTGTCATTCCGTGATCAAACAACGCAAGTAAAATCGGCGGCGCGGACGCGACAATCTGTCCAATGTTTGGAATGTAATTGAGAAAAAACATCAGGATTCCCCACAATAGCGCATATTCAACTCCAAGAAGCCAAAGACCTAACGCCGTTACAAAACCTGTCAATAAATTTATGACCGTTTTAATTTTCATGTAATTCCACGTATCGGCGGCGATTTTGCGGAAATATTCATTCGACAAATCGCGACCGTCAAATGCTTCGCGAATTTTTTCCGGCATCCGTGCCGCTTCTATCAACATGAAAATTACCATCACAACGATCAACGATGAAACGGTCGCGATATTTAAAATCTCTCTCACTCCGAAATGAACAAAACTTATAAGCGTGTCAAGATGCACAATATTAAAAAGAGAAAAACGTTCCGCCGGTTTAATCGGGTCTGGTGATGTTGTTTTAATCGAGTCGGGTTGATTTTTTTGAGTCGTCTGATTTTCTGTAACGAAAATGTTGGAGTCGGAGATTTCTTGAGTCGGGATTTTTTGATCCGGAAATTCTTGATTTTGTATTTCTTGATTTTGTATTTCTTGAATTGGCGCGTTTGGAATTTTAATTTTTGGGACGGATTCGTCGATCAATTTTAGTTTCTGAATTGAGTCGTTTATCCATTCGTCGATTAGTGTAATTTTTGCGGTTGCTTTATTTCTGTAGGTCGGCAATTTGTCGGAGAAATTGGTCAATGAGTAACTCAAAATCCACACCAAACCAATCCCCGATAAAAGAACTAAAAACGAAAGCGTAAACAATGCTAACCAATCGGAAAGTCCTTTTTGTTTTAGCCATCTAAGCGGCGGCATAAGAACCATCGCGAAAAACACCGCCAGAAAAAACGGCGCAGCAAGAGATTGCGCCGCCTTCAATCCTGCAAGAATCACAACAATTGAAGTCGCCGCGATCAAAAATTTCGTCCCGATTCCATTCCGTTGAGTTTCGTTCATTTATAGTTTTTTAGTTTTTTTAGTTGTATTAGTTGTATTAGTTTTTCTAGTTGTATTAGTTTTTCTAGTTGTATTAGTATAAATTTGATTTTTCCATTAAGTTGTTTAAGCTGAATTGCTACTAATTTTCTACTACAACTAATACAACTACTACAACTACGAATACACCAACTAAAGATCAATTAATTCTCAGTAAAGAATCGTACATTTCGTTTGAGGTTGTCATAATTTTTGCGTTTGCGCGATACATTGCGGACGCTAGAATCATGTCAACGATTTCTTGAGCAATATCCGTATTCGACAACTCTAAACTTCGACTTCGAATTGATCCGATTCCGTCTGAACCTGCGATTCCTATTTTTGCGTCTCCAGAGTTTACGCTTACTTGATACAAACTTTCGCCCGATTTGTACAAGCCTTCCTGATTAGCGAAAGTTGCAAGTGGAATTTGCCCAAGCGGACGCTCTACACCGCTTGTGAAAATTCCCATTATCGTTCCATCTTCAAGTATATTATAATCATACAGAGTTCCTGCTCCTGCTCCGTCTTGATATGTTTGAGAAAGTTCCGTCGAGTTTGCCGCCAGTGCCATTACTGCGTCGAGATTCATATTGAACTGAAAATCCAACGGACTACTTGACGCAACATTTGTTCGTTCAACAGAAATTGTCGTATTTGTTCCTCCGATTAGTCGTCCGTTTTGGTCGAATCGTAGTAAACCTGTTCCGGTTGCGATTGCTGTTCCGTCGGCTGGTTGGTTATCGGGCGAATCTGCGTACCAGCGGTAGAGCGTTTCGGTGTTGCTTTTTGATTCGAGAACCATTGTCATTCTCACGCTGACCGGCGCGCCGAGCGAATCGAAAACTTGTAAATCGGTTGAAATACTTTCGCCTTTGCTTTGTTGAATTTCAGTCCAACCGAGATCGAGTTGATGTTGTTGCATTGTGTCGGAAACTTGTAATTCGAGTTCGTTTTGAACTCCGGCGTTTCCGAGAATAAACATTGAGCCGTCGATAACGTAACTTCCTTGTGTTCCGTTATTTATTAACTTGCCGATGTTTCCTTGATCAGCTGCGACTCCGTCGGCGGAGTTACGTATTCCGAATGAATCGTTCAAAAATTTCAGGTAATCCGTAACAGTTGTTTCGTTAGTGATTTCAAACGACGTTGTTTTTAGTGACAATCCGCCTTTGGTTGGAGTAAAAGTCAGAGTGCCGGTTTCGAATACGCGAGTGAATTCGCCGTTATCGAATTTGCCGACGTCGATGAGTTTAGTTGTTCCGGTGATTAGAGTATTTCCGCGTCCGGCTTCGTTCATTTCGAGGTGAGTTCCGTTGAGTAAATCTGCGTCGGAGGTGCGGTCGATCAGAGTTGCGTTTGTGTCCATGTTTCGTATTTCTCCGACGAGGTTAAAAGTTGTCGGGTCGGTCAGGGTATTTCTGTAAACGCGTCTTCCGACCCATTCGCCAGACTGATCGACCGGCAGATTTGACAATGTCAATTGACCTCCGTTGACGTTGTAAGAGTCTGCGAGTTGTACGGGTCTGCTTTCGTTTCCGGCGGAGTCGAAGTAGGTTACGTAATATTCGTAATTGCCGTTTAATCGACTTGTGTTTAAGACCGGTTTTGAGTTTAGGTCGGAGGAAGCGGCGATGTCGGTATAGGTTTGTTGTGTTGACGGGAGTTGATCGACGAGATGAAAACTTGGTTCGACTGACGGGTTGGTTGGTTCGATTGCTCTGTAGATTCGCAGTGAGGAGTAGTTTGCGGGAATCATTGGGAGGTTATTTATGGTCAGTGAATTTTGTCCAGATGTAATTTCGGCTTGGAGTGGTGCGGAGTAATCGGATTCGATTCCGTTGGAGTTGACAAATGCGAATCGGTAGAGATATTTTCCTTCGTCGATATTTCCTGACGTGGTATTAGTGCCGTTAATAACGGTGAATCCTTCGACGTTTGGTTGTATGATTTGGCTTATATTTCCGGTGTTTTGTGGTGGTGAGGATTTTGAGAGGTCTGTCATTGGTTTTGTTCGTAGGATAGTTCCTTGTGTTGCGGAATCTCCGGTTGCGTTTAGGATTCCTTCGATTTTGATTTCGGAGGTTTCTTGTGCGATGTGCATTTCGTTGATAGGAATTTTCAGTGAAGTGAGAGTGGTATTTTGTATTCTGAATTGGTCGTCGATTCCGTATCCGTAAACGTACATACCTGTATTTGTAACGAGTTCGTGATTTCCGTTAATTTTGAGAGCGCCGTTTCGGGTGTAGTATGTTTGACGAGATGCGTTTGGGTCTGGTGAATCTCTGACGATTAGAAATCCGTTTCCGTTGATAGCGAGATCGGAGGCGGTCATACCTTCTTTGAAGGAGCCTTGTGAGAAGTCGGTAGTAACGGAGGCGAGTTCGACTCCCATTCCGATTTGGAGAGGATTTGAGCCTGCGGTGTAGGTTTGGTCTGGTGGGTATCCGTAGTTATAAATATAAGAAATAAACGATGAGAAATCGGCGCGTTCGGATTTATATCCCCAAGTATTTGCGTTGGCGAGATTATTACCTGAAACGTTAATTGTTTTTTCTGCCGCTCCCATTCCGGTTTGAGCGATATGAATTGCTGATGTTAAACCGAGTCCCATAATATAATAAGTATAAAAAAATTTTTACGATTCTGATTTTGGATAAAATTATTAACAACGATGTAGAAATTTATTGACAACGATGTAGAAATATTTTTTGTGTAATTTGATTCTCAAAAAATATCCTTTTTGAGATGTATCGGTTTAAGAAAGAGTCGGTCGACAGAATATTTGTCAAGTTACAAAAATCTCGCCTATTTTCTCCAATTCGCCTTATCAGAAAATTTGTTTTAGATTTTGTACAGAACTATTAAGTAAAAACGCAAATCCTTGCGTCTCTACGATTGTTAATTTGTAACTATTCACGTTTTAATTTTGTCGATAAAAATTTCACCAATAGAAATAAATCTCTATTTACACTGATTACTTTAAAAACTATACTTTGCAAAATTCGCGTGAAGTGTTTTTATGATTTGTTGATAATTGCAGATCGTAAAATAAACTTTGCGTTTGAATTGTTTCTGTATCGGCGATAATGTGTCGTCTGAGCAAATACATTTCACCAAAATTTGAAGGAGAATTTAAAATGACTCAAACCTCTCAAGACCAAGTTTTTGACAACGAATTAAAACAAAAAAAACGTCAAACTTTAATTTTATGTTGGACAATAATTTTTGTTCTGCTGATTTCGGCGGCGGCGATTTATCTTGTCTGCATTTACGCGCCGCCGTTGATTATTTCGTCTGAAACAACGCGAATTACAGGTCCATTAAAAAAGGACGGAAGAATCGATTTCTGGCGTCATATCGAAGAGAATTATTACAGCGATCTCAAAATCGCAACGGACGAAAACGGATTTCGGATTTTTACTCGCACATTTGGCAACGTTTATGAATCTGCTAATGCGTCGCGGGAGCATATTGAACAGAAATACCAAAAACTCGGATTAGACGTAAATATTCCTCCGACGATGAAATTTCCTGAACTTCCGCAAAAAGTAATTGCCGATTATTACGCCGGTCTTGGCAAAGGCGATTCGGCAGAAATTTATGAATTGGAAAAAAAACTTTCAAGAACTTGGACTCTCGAAGACGCGCCAATGCTCGCCGAGTGGATTAAAACCGCCGACGAACCTTTAGACGCACTCGCAGAAATGATTCGTAAACCGGCTTTCATTTGTCCGGCTATTATGACAAAGAAGTCAACATTATTTAGTATTCAATTTCTGGAAGTACACAGTTGTAGTCAAATTGCCCGCGTTTATAGAACAAGAGCAAATTATAGAATTGCTAAAGGCGATATCGACGGAGCAATAAACGACATAATAACAATATATCAACTCGGACGACAATTAGAAAAAGACGCTAATTTTGTTGTTTATCAACTTGTTGGAATCGCGATTGAAGGAATTGCAGCCGCTATTCCGATAAATGCGAATCCAAATCATCCGGCGACAAAAGAACAACTAAAACGACTACTAGACGCAATCGATCAATTACCGCCGCGAGCAGATTGGAATAAAGTTATGGAAATTGAACGCGCCGTTATTTTAGACACAACGCAAATTTTCTTTCACGATAACGATAATTACTTAAAAAAATTATTTACATTGATTGACGTAACAACGCCGCCTGAAACTAACGCTAATATGTCTCGTTTGTATCGTTTATGTTTGTCGTTGCCGTGTAATCAAAATATTGTTTTTAATCGAATGAACGAGATGTTTGATAAACAAGATAGTATTTTGGCGTCTCGTGCTAGTTTATTTGACAAACGTTTGCTGACTAGCGGCGGACGCGGAAAAATAATATCAGAACTAATTGGCTCGATTTTTTTATGTTTTGGTCCAGCCGGTAAAGCCAAGCAACGTATAGAGTGTTTAAACAATATGAAACATTTAACTTTGGCGTTATCGATCTACAAAATCGAGCATGGAGAATATCCGAAAGCCGATTGGATTGAAAAGATCAAACCGTATCTTGGCGATAATTTTGAGAAATATTTACGATGTCCGGCGAGTGTAAATCAGGATATCGGCAAGACAAATTATGCGTTGATTTTGTACGATAAAGTTCCTGAATACAAAGACGCATTACAATTAGTCGAGTTACGAGAACCGGTTCCATTTGACCAAGCTGTAATTACGATTGAGGAAGCGTTAAATTATTTTTCGCCTGACAAAACTTCCCGAAAAACCGGCAGTGCTCATGTAGCCGGAATGAATATATCAAAACAAACCGGCGCTATTAATTTTACTACACCTTACGAAAATCTGTCAGAATTAAAAAAATTATTAGAACAAGAAACCAAATAATTATCCCTCAACAGAATTTTTGTAACAATAATTCATAATACTTCAGCAGAGCGTTTTTTTGTAAAAATTCCGTCGCAATATTTTTTTAAGGAACATTAGGGACAAGAGGGACATTTTGGTTTAAATCTAATTGAAAAGACTGTAATATATCAGTGGAATAATTTTACTGGACAATTTTATTTTTCATTGTCCTGCAAGGACAGTACATTATTAACCGTATGCTTTAGCATACGGTAACGGCAATAACACATTTAAAAGT
>JAITAZ010000674.1 GCA_031283825.1 Planctomycetaceae bacterium
ACGAAAGGCGGCGGGAAAGTCGAAACTTGGCAACCTCAATTTACTTACTACGGATTTCGTTACGTGCAAGTTGAAGGCGCTGTTCCGGTTGGAAAAAGTAATCCCGAAAATTTGCCCGTAGTCGAATCGATAACTGGTTTGCACTCTTGCAATTCGGCGGACGAGGCGGGGTCGTTTTCGTGTTCAAAGCCGATGTTCAATCAGATTCATTCGCTGATTGATTGGGCGATACGAAGTAATATTGCGAGCGTGTTTACGGATTGTCCGCATCGTGAAAAGTTAGGCTGGGTTTCCGACGCATATTTGATGCAATTTTCGTTGCAGTATAGATATAATTTAGTTCGACAATATGCAAAAATAATGGAAGACATGCGACATGCTCAACTTTCAAACGGATGTATTCCGACAATTGCGCCGGAATATGTGCGTTTTAGAGGCGGTTTTGAGGATTCGCCGGAGTGGGGCAGCGCGTTTGTAATTTGTCCTTGGTATGTTTATAAGTGGTACGGAGACACCAGTTTATTGAAAGAATATTACCCAGATATGCAGCGTTTTGTCGATTATTTGGGAACGAGGTCGCAAAATCATATTGTAGCTTACGGACTTGGCGATTGGTTCGATATTGGACCAAAAAGACCGGGTCATGCTCAATTGACATCCAACGGCGTAACGTGTACGGAGGTTTATTATTACAACGTAAAAGTTTTACAAAACGCCGCGACGTTGTTAGGTAAATCTGACGACGCCGCTCGTTATGCCGAACTTTCTGAAAAAATCAAAAAGTCGTTTATTGAGAAGTTTTACAATCCGGCAAATGGAAAAATTGATCGTAACAGTCAAACGGCTAATGCTGTTTCGCTTTATGCTGATTTAATTCCTAACGGCAGTCGCGACGCTATTTTACAACATTTAATCGACGACATACGCGGACGCAATAACGCGCTTACTTCGGGCAATATCGGCTTTAGCTATTTGTTGCGGACTTTAGAAAACGCTGGACGTTCTGACATAATTTTCGACATGAACAGCAAATACGACGTACCGGGTTATGGATGGCAATTAGCTAACGGCGCGACGGCATTGACGGAATCGTGGCAGGCGTATGATTTTGTGTCGAATAATCATTCTATGCTTGGACATTTGATGGAGTGGTTTTACGGCGGTTTGGGCGGAATCAAGCAAAAGGAAAATTCGCTTGCGTTTCGTGAAATTGTAATTGATCCGCAAATTGTCGGCGATATAAAAAGTGCAACAACAAGTTATGAATCGCCTTACGGGACAATTCGATGCAAATGGAAATTGACGGAAAAAGACTACGAGCTAGAAGTTTCTATTCCGGCAAATTGCACGGCAGAAATATTGATTCGCGCAAAAGATATCAACCAAATAACGACTTACGGTTTGCCATTGTCTAAGTCGGACGACATAAAAGTTGACGGATTAGAACCATCCGGCAAATGGAAAATTAAAGTCGGTTCGGGAAATTATCAATTTCAAGTAAGCGAAAAAAAATGAAAACGGGTAATTCCTAAAAAGTAATTATCTAGTAGAATTTGCAAACATGGATTAGCGGAATTTTTTGTAACGATATTTCCTTGAATTATGATTTCTTAATTTTCTGCGATTTTTCTGCGTTTTTTGCGTTAAAAATTTTTATCAAATTTAAACGCAGAATATCGCAGAAATGAGTTGTTATAAATATTCCGCTGAAATATTCCGCGAAATTTAGTTTTATACTTTTTGTATGTTTCGTATTTTTTACGCGGTTTACGTATCAAAAAAAATAATTGCGAATTCTGAATTTTCATTAATTTTGAATTTAAAAAATAACAAAAAAAATTACGATGATTTATATTGCGATTCCGCTTATTATTGCGTTTTCGATATGTTATGCGGCGACTCGGCATGAGGATTTGGGGCGTATATTTATTCATGCGGCGAAGGTTGGCGGGTGGTTAGCATTTTTTCTTGCGTTGGTTGTTTTCATTTTGGGGATGATTGCTCGGTGAAATTTAGACGATTAACGTTTATTTATTTTTTGTAACGATAAATCTTGCGAGTGGGCTGTGCGTATGATTTTGTCGGAAGATTTTTTGTTACAAAAATTCATTGTGATTGAAAAAATTAAAATTTGTCATGGCGGGAATAAATACGACAATTGACGTTCTTTCGCGTTCAAAGAATCGGACGGCGTATCGGATTTTGGAGGCGGCTATTGATTCGTCTGACAATATGGTGCGTCAGCTTTCGGGCAAGGCGATGATATATCTGCGCGGCGGACGCGGAGTTGCGCAATTGATAAGTCGTTTTGATCCGACTGACGACGAGTTGCTTGCAATTTTTCGTGATAATCGCGAGAAAGTGAATACGGGGTTGCGGGCGGCGATTGCGGGGTCTGACAGGGAGCTTGCGCGTAATGCGATGCAAATTGTCGTGATGCTTGATTTCTATGAAGTGTTGCCGGTATTGTTGACAATTTACATAGATCAAAGCAACAAGACGGGCAATGATAAAGAATTGGAATCTGTTATTCTTGTGTTGCTTGATCATCTTGCGTTAGCTGCTGAATCGCGTAAGAATCGGCGTTTAGTTTTGAAGATAATTCTGCCGGAGATAATGCGGTTGTTATGGAGTTGGCTGACGAGTTATCACGAGAATGATCCTGATATTATATTTCGTATTTTGATTTATTTTCATCATTATCTTCATGACGACTTTGAGATTTTGCGGGATTATCTTTTGAATGCGGAATTATCGACTTATGCGGGATTAGAGAAATTTGTATTGAGCGTAGTTGACAATCGAATTTTTGAGATAATTTTTGATCAGATGAACGAGCGCGAGCCTTTTCCATTTGTGTTGGCGGCGTTTAGCAAGAGATGTGATTCGGCGTTTTTGTCGTATCTTTTTAAGCGGTTGAACGAGTCGGCGACGGAGACGATGCGGGTTAATATTCAGGGTTTGAAGCGTATTGAGTGGGTTGCGGATGCTGGCAAGTATATTTCGGATTGGAGTGATGACGTGCAATTGGGGTATCTTCAGGTGATACGCAAGTTGAATATACCTGCGATAAATTTATCGGCGATGTTGCTTGATATTTTTCGATTTGGCAAGGTGAAGGCGCGTATAACTGCTCTTGCGGAGATTGCGAAAATCGCCGGCGAGCCGGTTGATCAATTGATTTGGAAAGCGGCGGACGATGCAGACCCGAAGATTCAGATTGCGGCGTTGCATTTATTGAAGCGTCGCAATGTTAATAATGCTACGTTGCGGATTTTGCAATTTGCGAATAGTCCGAATGTGGAGGTGAGGGAAACGGTTCAGAGTCTGATACCGGAGATTAGGTTATCGAATTTTCTTGAGGCGTTTGAGGGGTTGAGCGAGGAGCAGAGGATTCGTAGATTTCAAGTAATTTATACGTCGAATTCGGCGGTGATTGAGGAGTTAAAGTCGGTATTATTATTGGGCGAGCCGATTATGAAGGCGAAGGGATTATTGTGTGTTGAGTATGGCAAGTTGGTTTTATCGATGGAGGATATTATTGGCGACATTTTATCGAAGGGCGAGACTCCGGCGTTGAGGTGTAAGGCGGCGCAATTATTATCGAGTGGTAGTCGTGAGTTGAGTAGAAGTTTATTAGTGCAATCGTTGCATCGTGATCCTAGTCCAGAAGTCCGCGAAGCCGCCAAAAAGAGCCTAGAAAAACGCCCTCCAACATGGGGAAAAAAATAGAATTAAAATTGAATCACAATTAAAAAACGGTAATATGTCATAATATAGTAAGCGTAAAATTGTTGTAACCGTTCACAGGTTTTTAAATTCGGATTTGAATTGCTAAACCCAATGTAGAGACGCAATGCCTTGCGTCTCTATCGGTGATCTTTTGATCGAACAATAGAGAAGCAAAGCATTGCGTCTCTACGATTGCTAATTTGTAACTATTCACGTTTGAATTTTTCGA
>JAITAZ010000680.1 GCA_031283825.1 Planctomycetaceae bacterium
GTTGTTAAAATGTAAGAATTACTCTCGCCTCATACTTTGAACGGTAACAAATGGTTATTTTTTAGAGAACAAAAAGGACAAATGGAACATCGTCGTTTGAAATCAGAGATTAACAACTCAAAAGAAATCGCCTTTGAGTCGTTTCAAACAGATTTTCAACCCAAACGTCCCCTTTGTCCCCTTAAAAAAACAGCGACTAGATCGGGAATCTCTAAAAACTCAAATTTTTAGTAAATCATGTTACGCACTTGCTACCCCCGATCAGGTAGGCGACCGCCGACTCAGGTAGGCGACCGTCGACTCAGGTAGGCGACCGTCGACTCAGGTAGGCGACCGTTCGCCGAGAGGTCGCGTTTCCGAAGGCAACGGTAAAAAGGTTTCGACAAAAATTAAAATCATTTCAGATTTACCGTCGGCTAACCCCGACGCGACCTTTCGGCGAAAGGTCGCCTACCTACGGTCGCCTACCATATCTGGAGCAACAAGTGCGTAACATGAGTTAATGAATATTTGTAACGAATATTCGTGATAATATTTTTTCCGCTGCCCTTTCAGGGCGATTCGTTTGGGGGCATTTTAACCCACCGCGTTGCGGTGGGCTAAAACTCCGTTGCCCTTTCAGGGCGTAGGAAGATACTTTTTTCACGTAAACAATTACAAAAATACTTTAATTCCGAATTTGAAAACCGTGAACGGTTACAAAAAAACTAACCTTTTGTTACCGCTCAAGGTTTACGACTAATAAACTAAGAATCTGATTTAACTAGTAGAGCAGAAGCGTGTCCGTGAGGATTTAGAGCTATTTTTATGAATGAATCGCCGGTTGAATGTTTGCTTGGATCAGCAATTGTAATCGGACATTCGGGATCAGAAATTTTGTGATTTATCGACGGGAAAAATTTTTGCATCTTTAGAGATAATATACTTGCGATTAGTTCAAACATTCCAGTTCCGGCTCCGGCGTTGCCCCAAAATCCTTTTGCCGCAACTACTGGAATCGGCTCTGTTCTTAAACCAAAGACATCGTTTATTGCCATTGCCTCCGCCTTGTCCGACTCTCGACTCCCTAATCCATGCGCGTTAATATGTCCAATTCGATCTATAGCGAATTCTCTAATTTCATCATTGATCTTACTTGCGGATTCATTCTCAATATTTTCGACAAATTTTTTATTCGCGAAATCATCGCGCCGCAGCGCGCCGTATTTTAACACGTCTAAAATTACTGTTCTGACGACGTCTCGTCTGTAATCGGTATTTTGTCTATCGCGTTTCATTTTACACGAACCTGCAACTATTTCGCACCAAATTTTTACGCCTCGTTTTTTAGCGTGTTCTCGTTCTTCTAATACGATAGCCGCTGCGCCGTCTCCTAACGTTGTTCCTTTACGATTCAAATCAAACGGACAACACGCCGCGTCCGAAAGTTCTTCGTTTCTCAAAGCGGAAATTAACTTGCACGGATGTAACCATCCGCCTGTCGTTCCTGCAATCATTACGTCAGTTCGACCCGACGCAATTATCGAAACCGATTCGCCAACTACCGCCCCAACCGACGCCTCACGCAACGTTATAGAATTACTAGGTCCATGAAAATTATTCAATATAGCAATATGACTCGCCGGCATGTTCGGGAGATATTTCAATTGCCATAAAGGTTGCATTTTAGATAATCCCTCTTTGCCCCAAAGACGAAAATCAAACTTGCCGATAGAACGAGTCAAGCTCTGCTCGGATAAACTCGACTCGGATAAATTCAGCTTAGATAAATTCGGTTCAGACAAATTACTACATGCTCTAATTGCGTCGATTACGTCTTCAACGGTAGTCAAGATATAATCCGATCCGAAAGAAATCCCGACACGTTCTGGCGCAAGTTGTCCGACATAAATTTCTGCGTGATTCAAGGCTTTTGAGCTTGCCGCAACTGCCATTTGAATTTCGCGAGACATCAGTTTTAATCCCTTCTTGATGGCTTTACGCTGAGTTGAATCAATTGCGTCGAACTCGTCGATATCTCCGTTGAACATTGCCGGCGCAGCAACCGATACCGGAAACGACGCCAGCCCAAACGGAACATACGGACGAACTCCGCTATGACCGGAAACTAACGATTCCCAAAATCCATCAACCGAAATCGATAAAGGACTAATCAATCCAATTCCAGTTACCACTACCCGACGTCTTGACATAACTCGTTTGATTTATTTACGAAAAATATATGCAACTAGCACAATAATTTATTTAATCGCGAAACTACAACGCAAGCCGATAAACCGACATTCCATTAAAATCGACATAAATTTTGACCGCAAAATATACAAAATTTCTAAAAAAATGTAACCTCCGCCGGTCGCTCAAAAAAATATACGCTCTATGCAATCTGCGAAATTATACGTTAACAACAAGACAATATCACAAAAACCTCAAACTCTTTCAAATAAAAATACGCAAATTACAACCAATTATTCGGAATATAACAATAAAAACATTTATAACATTTTTCATAACCGCACAACCTGTAATTTAACTT
>JAITAZ010000043.1 GCA_031283825.1 Planctomycetaceae bacterium
CTCGATAAACGTTGAAATAATTTCGGAATGTCGTCGGGATCATTTGTCAAGTCGTAAACAACCGGAACGATTTCGCACGATTCCGACAATCGATTAGACAAATCATTATTGAGATCATTATTGAGACGAATTTCATTACACAATTTCGCCGTTTCATTTAGTCGTTCAACATTTCGACCGAGCAAAAAAACATTTCCTCCCGCCTCACAAACCGCAATCGCCGCCGCCCGACCAATTCCAGAAGACGCGCCAGTAATCAATATCCTACGACCTGATAAATCTGTTGACATTTTTAGTTTTTAGTTTTTGTTGTTTTGTTGTTATTTTTTATTTTCGTTAAATATTACATTAAAAATATGGTAACCGTTCACGGTTTTAAACACAGATAATGGGGAATTTTTAAACACGGATAATATCGGATTTTTTTGGTGAATACTGATAATCGCGGAAAATGCAAATGGCGATTTTAATATTCATAAAATTATGGGAACTTCTAAAAACTCGTTTTTTATTAATATTAACCACAGAGAACACAGAGTTCACAGAGAGAATATTTTTAAAACATTAAATTTTGATTTAAATCCATAAATTTTTTTTTACTTTAATAAATTTAAATTATGTTTTGATTCAAATTAAAATTTTCTCTGTGTTCTCTGTGTCCTCTGTGGTTTAAAATTAATTTTTAGAGATGCCCTGATATATTAATTACCTTTATTTTTACGATATTACTATTTCGTTTACGGTTTTTCCTGCTGGGATCATTGGGAGTACGTATTCTTTGTATGGGATTACTACGTCTAATAGGAAAGGTTTTGGACTCTCGATCATTTTTTTGATTGCATTTTGTAACTCTGATTTTTCTGAAACTCTCAACGCAGACCAACCGTAGCCTTCCGCTATTTTTACATAATCTGGATAAAAATTAACCGCAAATTTGCCGTCGCCCTTGCCGAAATTTTCCGGATCCGTTATCCGACCCAAATACGTATTCGCACGATTCGCATTGTTAAACATGTCCTCCCACTGAACCACCATCCCCAAATGCTGATTGTTCATCAACATCACCTTAACCGGTATATCCTCGCAAAAACATGTCGCCATCTCTTGAATATTCATCTGAAAACTGCCATCGCCATCTATGTCAATTACCAACTTGTTCGGCATCGCTACCTTTGCCCCAATCGCCGCCGGTAGCCCAAAGCCCATCGTGCCAAGTCCACAACTCGAAATCCACGTCCGAGACTTGCAAAACCTGTAATACTGCGTTACCCACATCTGATGCTGACCAACTCCAGACGTTATTATCACGTCTAAATCTTTTGTCATTTTCCACAACGTCTCTATCGCAAATTGAGGCAAAATATACGAAACATCACCGCTATATTTAAGCGGTAATTGCAACTTCCACTCGTCAATCTGATTCTTCCATTTCGATAAATCTGATTTCGATAAATCCGAGTTGTTCGATTTTTCCGAACTCGCTCCAGACGAATCCAATTTTCTATTTAACTCAATCAGCACATTCTTGACGTCATCAACGATAAAAAGATCGGCTTGTTTCACTTTGTTGATTTCCGACGGATCAATATCGACATGCACGATTGTTGCATTCGGCGCAAATCCAGACGTCAAACCGGTTACGCGGTCGTCGAATCGCACGCCCAACGCAATAAGAAGATCGCAATTATACGCCGCATAATTCGCGTAAGCCGTTCCGTGCATTCCTATCATTCCTAGCGACAACGCATGATCACGCGGGAAAATCGAAAGTCCCATCATCGTTGTTGCAACGGGAATTTTCGTCTTCTCCGCAAAACGCAACAACTCCGCCGACGCCTCCGCCGACACAACTCCGCCGCCCGCATAAATCAACGGACACTTCGACCGATTCAATACGCTAAACAATTTGTCGTAAAACTCGCTCGCCGGATTTTGTAATCCGTTAGACGTAATCGTCGGTATCGGTTCGTAACCGGGTAAATTTATAGGCGGATCGAAATCGGGAATGCACGTTTGCATCTGGATATTTTTCGGAATATCAATCAACACCGGTCCAGGTCTGCCGGTCGAAGCGACATACAACGCCTCTTTGACCACTCGCGTAATGTCGTTAATATTCGTAACAAGATAATGATGCTTCGCAATCGTCCGACAAACTTCAACCATCGGCGTTTCCTGAAATGCGTCGCTGCCGATAGAATCCGTACCGACTTGACCGGAAATCGCAAGAATCGGAATACTGTCTAACTTCGCGTCGGCAATTATCGTAACAAGATTAGTCGCGCCGGGACCGCTTGTCGCCATGCAAACTCCAGTTTTGCCCGTTGCCCGCGCGTAACCATGCGCCGCAAATCCGCCGCCTTGCTCATGTCGAGGTAAAACAACACGAAGCCGATCCCGATAACGAGTCATCGCCTGATGCAACGGAATACTACAACCGCCGGGATACGCAAATATCGTCGTAACTCCCAATCGAACCAACGATTGAATCAATAAATCCGCCCCGCTAATAGGCGTTTGAGACTCCGATAAACTCAACTCAACTCCAGATTTCAACTTTGCGTCTAAAGAACTCATTCTAGTTTTTTATAATTTTCTATTTTGATTTTGAGGGAATATTCGGATGTAGTTTTTTAAATGACAATAGAGACAGAAGGGACATTAGGAACAAGAATGATGCCGTTATTTGAAATCAGAAATTAAAGACTCAAAAATATTTTTCTTGAGTTTTTTCAATTAGATTTAAATCACAACGTCCCTTCTGTCCTTCACGTCCCTATTGTCTCTACCGTCCCTTAAAAAAAACTACGACTGAAATATTCAGCTTTTACTACTATTACTTTTCATCCAGCACAGAAACTGATTCGAATTTTTTACCTTCTAACATTTCCAGACTTGCTCCTCCTCCTGTGCTTACGTGCGAGACTTTGTCCGCGAAACCGAGTTGCTGAATCGCCGCCGCACTGTCGCCGCCGCCGATAATACTGATCGATTTACTGTCGGCAATTGCTTGCGCGATTTTCTTTGTGCCTTCGTCGAAAGGCGGAATTTCACTTACGCCCATCGGTCCGTTCCAGACTACAGTTTGAGCGTTTTTGACAATGTCGGCGTAAATTTTTGCCGTTTCGGGTCCGATGTCTAAACCTTGCCAACCGTTTTCGATTTCGCCGGACTTGACAATTTTCTTGTTGCCGTCCGCGCCGAATTTATCGCTGATATGCGTATCAATCGGCAATTTCAATTTGTCTCCGCCGACAGCAAGAAGTTCTTTCGCCAAATCGACTTTATCCGGTTCAATAAAACTATCGCCGACCTTTTCGCCGCGAGCAAGATTAAACGTGTAAGCCATCGCGCCGCCGATCAACACTTTGTCGCAAATTCCAAGCAGATTTTTTATCACTAGAATTTTATCCGAAACTTTTTTTCCGCCGATAATCGCGATAAAGGGTCTTTTCGGGTCGGAGATCGCCGCGCTCAAATATTTGATTTCTTTTTCGACAAGAAATCCGCACACTTTAGGTCTCGCGCCGAATGCTTTGGGAACAGCGTACATTGAGGCGTCGGTTCGATGACACGTTCCGAAAGCGTCGTTGACGTATATATCCGCGAAAGCCGCGAGTTCTTTGGCGAATGATTCGTCGCCGTTTTTCTCGCCGGGTTGAAAACGCAAATTTTCAAGCACGACAATTCCGCCGGACTTAATCGCCGCAACTTTAGATTTCGCATC
>JAITAZ010000076.1 GCA_031283825.1 Planctomycetaceae bacterium
AAATTAAAATGGATCCAACCACACTCGAACTAATGGAAGAATACGGTCTATTAGAACCGTTAATTCAAAAAGGCAAATCCGACGGCGCGTTTGCCGCTAAAGCCGACGCTATAATTTCCGTTTTAACGGAACGGTTTGAGACTCCGCCGAGAAAATTACAAGCGAAAATTAGAAACGTTCGCAGTATTGAAAAGCTCGACGAGCTTATTAGGTTTGCCGCAACTTGCGTGTCAATTGGAGAATTTTCGACTGCGATTAATTAAATTCGTATTCGAAATTTTTGGATGTGGAGATTTTTATGCGAAACATACCATATTTTTAAACGATAAAATGAATAACTCAATTTAGAGTCTATCAAAAAAGACTCAAGCATTGTATTTTGAGTCGTCAATTTTTGATCTCCAACGATGACGTTTCATTTGTCATTTGAAAAACAATTTTACAAAAGTAACGACTAATAGTTACAAATTTTTAACCTAATTTTAAGCTGCTCTTACTTAAATTTTCGTTTCGAGTCGCTGGATTACCTGTTGGAAATTCAGACTTTTATGCTCTTGTGATATCGAAATTTATAGTACGAGTTGTATAATTCGATGAGTCAACTTACTCGAATTTCGATTTCGATTGAAGACGATTTAATTCAGCGTTTTGATGCGATTAGCGAGCAGCAGGGTTTGCCGACGCGGTCTGAAGCGGTCAAGCATTTGATAAATTCGGCGTTGGTGCAATATGAATGGTCGTGCGGAGACATTGTTGCCGGAGTTGTAACGATAATTTATGATCATCATAAAGTCTCGCTTGTTCAGCGGTTGCTAGAAGTTCAACATAATTTCGGCGACATCGTGATTTGTTCGCAACATGCTCATCTTGACCATGATAATTGCATGGAAAATATTATTGTCAAGGGCAAAGTTGAAAGGGTAAAAGAACTTCATAAAACTCTACTAGCAATAAAAGGAATGAAACACACCACGCTATCAATGACTACAACTGGGAATTAGGGTTGTATCAGTTGTATTGTAGAAGAATATTGAAAATCGGGATACAAGAGTTATTCATTAAAAAACTTGATTTCCGAATGTAATAAGGCGGCTATAACTGAAATTAAAAAATGCGAGCAGTTTAAACCTTTGAGTTTTTTCTGGCAGACTCTAAACAAGTAATCTATTTTGTCATTTTATTATTTTAAAAATATGTCAAACTAATTACAAATAATTTAATCAATTAGAGGAAAAAATATTATCGATGGAAGAGTTGGACGAATTGTGTGATGTGCAAGTGTTTAAGGATCATGTGCCTCGTCAGATGTTGTTGGCTGGTCTTACGGTTGAGGGGTTTTCGCGGGCGGCGGTTCAGACGTATTGGAGGATACCGGAGTTGAAAATAGGTTTTGATGTTGGAGCGCAGCCTTGGGCATTTATGGGATTACCTCGAATATTTCTTTCTCATACGCACATGGATCATATTTTATCTTTGCCTGCTTATGTGGCGCGTCGTAGGATGATGCGGATGGAATCTCCGATAATTTATCTTCCGTCGGAGGCGGTTGGTAATGTTCGGAATTTATTATCGGCGTATTCTCGGCTTGACTATGGCGCGTTGCCGTGCGAGTTAATTGGTGTTTCGGCTGGAGACGAGTTAGTAATTTCGCGAGAGTTAGTAATTTCTGTAGTGCCGACGTTTCATTCTATTCCGTCGGTTGGTTATATTGTATGGGAGCGGAGGAAGAAATTGAAAGAAGAATATTTATTGTTGAGCGGAGGTGAAATACGAGATTTAGCGTTATCTGGCGTTGAGGTTTCGAGAGAGATACGGACGCCTAAGATAGCGTATCTTGGCGATAGTACGATAAGGGCACTTGATGAGACGCCGAGTATGTACGAGGCAGAAATTTTGATAATGGAGATGTCTTTTGTTGCCAGACGTCATCAGAGCGATAAGATACGCAAGTATGGTCATATTCATTTGGACGATATTGTCAAGCGTCAGAGTAAATTTAAAAACAAAGCGGTGGTGTTATCTCATTTCAGTGCGAGGTATGCTGACAAGGAGATAGAGTCGACAGTAATTCGTCGTATTCCAACCATGCTAGACGGAAGACTAATTTTATGGTTTTAAACTGTTCATGCTTGAGTTTTCGGTTTGAGCCGCCTGTTTCTCTGATGGCAAAAGTATCTACACATCTTTTTTATTAACTCATGTTACGCACTTGCTACCCCAGACAGGTTCGCGACCTTTCGGCGAAAGGTCGCCTACCTGATCTATTACCGCCTATCTGATCAATAAACGCTTACTGACGGACAAATACTGCGTAACATGAGTCAATAAGAACACTCTTTGCATAGATAATTTCCGTCTTTATCTCTTACTAGTCTTGTTGACATTACAAGTTCGCCGCACTTGGAACATGGGATACTTTTATGAATCCTTGCTTTTTCTGGAATCGGTATTCTCGCAGGCGTAATCAAAAACATTTGATCAAAATCCGTCCGCATAACACGATCAATCATTAAACCACGAATCCACTCTTGACCCTCCTTATCATCAGAATCAATTTCCTTTTGGCGATCGCGTAAATCTGCTAATAATCTGCCGGAAATAATCTCGCCAGACTCGCTTTTCTCAATTCGCGGCGAAACTCTTACATTCTTTCCATCACTACGACGAAAAAAAGAATACGCATTTTTACCATAGTCAAGAAAAATAAGATTACCCTTCCCAAATGTACAACCAACCAGAAATTGAATCGCATCAACCGCACACATGTCCGTCTCAACCGCCGCAACCAACTCTTCATCTTCAGAATAACCAAACTCGCGCATCGCCCACTCGCCAACCCTAATCCCAATCGCTAAACCAACACAATAATGACCATGAAACGAAATCACAGACTCAATCCGCTCCCGCGTCAAACGACAACCAACCTCGCCAAAATCAGACCCAATAATAATATCGCTACTCAACATATTTCACCAAAATCATTTGACCAATTCAATTATCAGCGTTAATCTTGATTTATCATCGTTAATGTTGCCTTCGCCGACACGACGCTCTTCGGCGAAAGGTTGCGGACCTACGGTCGCCTACCTGATCAATAAACGCCTATTGAATAGTTACAATATTTAAAAACCGTGAACGCTTACAACAAAAAAATTTCGCATACTGACAGACAAGTACTGTGTAACATGAGTAATTACAAAAAATAGTAATATATCAGCGGAATTTTTTGTAATGATATTTTCTCGAATTATGCTTTCCTAATTTTCTGCAATTTTTCTGTGTTTTCTGCGTTAAAATTTTTTATCAAATTTAAACGCAGAATATCGCAGAAATAAGTCGTTATAAATATTCCGCTGAAATATTACAAAAAATAAATGTTACAAATATTCTACCGGAATTATACGCGCGTTTGATTTTATTCTTCATAGAAACCGGCGTCAAAAAGAGCTGAAATAGCACCGGCGGCGGCGGCGGCATCTTCTCCGTCCACGACTAATTCTAATCTATCTCCCTTGAACGCGCCCAAAGCTAAAAGATCAAGAACACTTCGACAATCAGCAACATAACTCCCTTTTAACAGCTTTATCTCCGAAACAAATTCGCTTGCCTTTTTTGCCAAAATAGTCGCAACCCGCGCATGCACGCCGCAAGCATGATTGACAGTCAATGTCTTTTTAATGTTACAGATCATATCTCATATTTACTCTTATCTCATTTTTGAAACGAATCTTCCAAAGAGAGGACGTCTTGAACCTACAACGTCCGAAATCTTTAACGTATTCCGCGTTTAAGAATCTCCCCTCTAATACGATTTTGCGCATAATTCCGTTTTTTCCGAAACACGCGCTAATAATTATAATGCGTAATGCAAAATCTATCTTGCAAAACTAACGTCGTTTCTTTTTTGTTACGTTTAATATTAGCAATAACAAATCTATTCAACGTAATCTGCGTCAAGTTGTCGAACAGCGCGGCGCACGCGCAACAGTCCGCGTCTTTTCTGTTCTTTGTTGATCTGCTCGACAACAAGAACAGAAAATTACGCCGACAAAATATTCGTCAACTCGCCGTAACAAGATAACGCAACGCTATTTTCCAAAAGAGTTATTGTCCGCTTCCTCAAGAAGTTGTAATACGTCTTCTTTATTTTTCGCCTGCTTTAAGAATCTGCAAAACGTATCATCTTTGAGCTGTCGCGTGATATGTTCTAAAGTTCTCAAATGTTCGCCCGGTCTGTCGTGCGGCGAAACCAACAAGAAGAAAAGCTGAACTTTTTCGCAGTCCAAACTTTCAAAATCTATTCCGTCCGCGCTAATTGCGATACATCCGACCAAGCGATCAACGCTTTCGTGTTTTGTATGCGGCACGGCAATACCGCGACCAATTCCCGTTGACCCAAGCTCTTCACGCTTGACTATCGCCTTAACAATAGTCTCGTAATCCGATTCCTTGATCCCGCCCGCATCGACCAAAGAACGAACCATCTCGCGTATCACACCCTGCTTATTGGACGCCTTGACTTCCGCACTCACTGCGTCAGGCAAAATAAAATCGGCAAACTTCATTCGCCATACTCCTTATATGTTAAATTTTTAAGGTAATACAAACTTAATCGTTTAAATTCTTCCGTGAGTTACTCGAAAATCCGATCTCACAAAAGGTCGGATACTCCTTTGATGAAATTCAAATTTTAATGTTACAAAAATTATTGTAACAAAAAATCTTAATCCCAAATATTCTGTGTTTTGATTTGAATAATCGTCAGTGCCGAGTTTATTTTTTAAACTGCTTGCACTTTGAAAACTTTTAATTTTTTTTAATTTATTTCGTGTTTTGCGTCGTGATTTTTGTTGTGGTCTTGTATTTTTTCTTTATATTTTTTTATTTGTTGTTCTAACTTCGCAACCACTTGATCAACCGAACCGAACATATCGTTTGAACGATGATTCGCAACAAAAGTTCCTTTTGGCGATGGCGTTACGACTACTTCGACATTAGGTTCGTCGTTTTTTTCTAGGTCGATAATTATATCAATCGACAGTAGGCGTTCAAAAAATCTCTGAAGTTTAATTACTTTGGCAGAAATTTTTTCTTTTGTTATGTCGGCGATTTCGCCGTGTCGAGTTTCGATATTTATTTGAACTGGATTTTTTTGCATATTAATTTCTCCTATTAAAATTTATAGCCGAGTTGCGCAACCTCGTAGATAATGCAGTTTATCGAAGGCTTTCAATCAAACGGGCAAGAAGTATAACTCAATTTTTAATTTTGGCAATAGTCAATCGGATAGAGGAGAAAATTTCGGAATTGAGAATTATGACTCATGTTGTAACCGTTCATGCACAAGAGAAAAACAGAAGGCAATTTTTTTCTAGCTTATTTGCCAGAGTGCTAGGCGGATTAAATCTGTAAATTTATTTGCGAATAAAACGGCGGACGGTTCGTAGCCGCAATGCATCATGCAGTCTTCGCAGCGCGGGTCGTTTCCATAGCCGATCTTTGACCAATCCGTTAAGTCAATAAATTGATTATACGTTTCGTAATGCTTGTCCGTTACCAGATAACACGGAGATTTCCAACCTTTTACATTTCTAGTCGGATTTGCCCATGCCGCACAAGGCAATTTTCGCTCGCCGCACAAGAAATCCATGAATGTCGGCGTTGTTGTAATTCTAAATTTTTTTAACCGTGTTCTTATCTCGCGGAATTTTTCGCAAATTTTGGATCGTGTGAGAAAAAAATCATTGGCGTTATTTTTATTTTTTCCGTCTTTTACCGCGTCGTAACCGTAGCCTGGTGCGAGCATCATTCCATCAACTCGCAACAACTTTAATTTCTCTGCAAGTTCGACTAACTCGTCAACAGTTGTCTGACTATATAATGTAGTATTTGTATAGACGAAAAATTTCTCGCGTTTTGCCGCTTTTATGCCGTTTATTGCAATTTCAAACGCGCCGTTTTTACCTACGATTGAATCATGCGTTTTTGCGACGCCGTCAATATGAACATTCCAATACAACCGACTTCTTGCACGGCTATTATTTTTCGCCAACTCGCAAAAATCAGGTAACCTCGACTCAAGCAATTGACCATTTGTACAAAGATAAATAAACTTGCCAAGACGAAGCGTCCGATCAACTAATTCTAAAATATTCGGATAAATCAACGGTTCTCCGCCGCAAATACTGACTATCGGCGAGCCGGATTCTAATATCGAATTCACGCACTCATCAACCGAAAGACAACGCGAAAGTGTTTCGGAATACTCACGTATCCGACCGCATCCGCTACAACATAAATTACACGCATGAAGCGGCTCAAGCATCAGAACAAGCGGAAATTTACGCTTGCCAAAAACTCTCTGCCAACACATATATCGAGACATGCCAAATAATAACGATAATGGAAATCGCACAAATACTCTCCAATATTAAATTCAAAATTAGGAAAATTAATAGTTCAACTCGTATGAACAATTTCAATTATTATAACCGCCTATTTTATTTTGCAATCACACGAACAATTTAATCGAGAGAATTTTTTAAAACGAAATTTTTGTTTTGTCCTTTGAGTCAATTAATTGCCAGATTTAATTGTGAAAGTTCCTTTTGTCCCCAAAGTCTTCTTAAAGTGATATGACTTGTAAACGTTCACGGAAATTTTGTAACAGTTCAGTAAGCAACAATTGATCGGGAATAGCTATCGGGAACTTTTAAAAACTAATTTTATTAGGAACGCGGGCGTCCCGCCTGCATGACAAACGCCTAAATATGCGGTCGAGACGACCGCGATCCTAATGAAAATAAATTTTACATGAGGTTTTTAGAAGTTCCCTATCGACTGAATAATTACAAATTAGTTGCGTATTGATTAAATCTGGATACTACATTATTATATTTTTTGCTGTTTGGTAATTCTTTGTTTATGTTGGTCGTTTTGTGGAAAGAAGTCTGACCAATATTAAGAGTTATATTTTGTAACTATTCTGTTGCCGATTCCTTCGAGACGATGAATAAAATCGCGGCTGGATAGTTACGTTATTTTACGTAATTTTTAAATCAGGAGTTTAAATTTTCGATGCTTGATGGGTTAGAAGTATTATTGGTTGGCGGTAGGGAGTATGGTTATTATTCGTTACGAAAAATCGGGGTTGATTTAGCGCCTCTTCCGTATT
>JAITAZ010000097.1 GCA_031283825.1 Planctomycetaceae bacterium
GAACATTATTTTATCGACAAGTTTACCGCTCAAATTCTAGGTCATTCTGTAGTTTCTTCCGAGTATGAAATTTCTATTTTAACGAATAATCTTTTTGGAGTTGATATAAACGAAGAGAGCGTAGAAATCACGAAATTAGCGTTAAGGTTGCGGACATCTAAACCGAATCGTAAGTTAAAATTTTTAGACGCAAATATCAAATGCGGTAATTCTCTAATTTCCGATCCAAAAATTGATCACGACAAATCTTTTGATTGGCGAAAAGAATTTCCGCGTATTTTTGAGCGAGGCGGATTCGACGTTGTCATTGGAAATCCGCCTTATGTTTTTTCTCGCGGCGGTAAATTTTCGGAGATTGAGAAGGAGTATTATTATTCGAGTTATCCGTTGTCGAATTATCAGTTGAATACGTATTTATTGTTTATTGATCTTGCTTATTATCATCTTTTGCGAGACGGCGGCGTATTTGGATTTATTGTTCCGAATAATTGTCTGACGATTGACACGTTTCAGCCGTTCCGCAAATTTTTATTAGAGCAAACGGGCGGCGTCGAAGTTGTCAATATTATTAACAACGTTTTTAAAGATGCGAATGTTGACAATTGCATTATTACGTTTAAAAAACAAAACGCCGACAAAATATCTATCGGCGAAATGAACGATGAAAAATTAACGATGATAGGAACGTTTCCGACGTCAATTTTTGCAAAGGAGCAATACATTATAAATATCGCGATTGCAAAAAAACCGGAAACGGCGAAACTCGTTGAAAAGATTGAAAACAAAGGTCGGCGGTTAAGCGATGCGAGCGTAATTAAAGCGGGATTAAAGGCATACGAAACGGGCAAAGGACAACCGACTCAAACTGACAAAATGAAAAAACAACGAATTTATCATTCCGATTATCAGAAGAATAAACGTTACAAAAAATATCTGATGGGAAAAGACGTTTGCAGATATTCGTTGGATTGGGGCGGTCAATGGTTGAAATATGGAGTCAATTTAGCGTCTCCGCGAAGTTATGAAATTTTTTCATCGCCGCGAATTTTAGTGCGTCAAATTCCGAGTCGATATCCGAGTTGTATCAATGCGGTTTACACGGACGAGTTGTTTCTCAACGATATTAACAGCATGATTATTTTTGATTTCAAAATTGATCCGTTATATCTTTTAGGGATTCTCAATTCGAGGTTGACGAGTTTTTGGTTTATCAATAAATTTGATAAATTTCAACGAGCGATATTTCCGCAATTCAAAATAAAAGAGTTGGCGTTATTTCCAGTGATAATTTGCGATAATAACAAGCAAAAAACGATTGCCGATTGGGTCGATAAAATGATTTCGTTTCATGCCGAATTACGATTAAAACGAAAAAAGTTTTTTAAACTAATCGCAGACTTTTTTGAAAACGTTCAACAGTTGAAAATCGTAGAGAATCTTGATCAATTAGAGTACAAAGAATTTCTAGAAATATTAAACTGTTCACGCTTGAATATTCGCTTAAAGCCGTCGTCTTGCTTGTCGAAACGTCAGATTTTACGCTCTAACGACGCCGAGATTCATAACGCGAGCCGTATATCGAAACGAAAAATCAAATTCGATGTAGAAAATCAATCGGCGTTGGAGAAAATTTTTAACGATTATCAATCAACTTGTCGAAATATTTCAAAACAGATTATTGAAACAAATCGTAAAATTGATCAACTTGTTTACGAATTATATGAATTAAACGATGAAGAAATTAAAATTATTGAAACGTGATTGTATAAATTATTAACGAGGTTTATGTATGATTTATGATCTTTTGTTGCCGTCTAAAATTATATTTGGAGTTGGACGCCGCGCGGAATCCGGTCAATTGATACGGCAGATTGCTCGCCGCGCAATAGTTATTTCAGGTTCGCGAAAACTTCAAGACAACGGTTTGCTGTCTGAGATTATTAACGGACTCGAATCGTCCGGCGTAACGGTGATTGCATCGCAAACAATCTCGCGCGAACCTACGACAACCGACGTCGATAATTTTACGCTGAATTTTCGTACAAAAATTAATTTTGACAATAATCTCGACGACTTAATAATAATTGCAATTGGCGGCGGCGCGGCTATTGACTTGGCGAAATCTGTTGCCGCAATGATTCCGCAACAAAACGGCGAATCGGAATCAACGATAAAAAATTATCTTGAAGGCGTAGGAACGGGCTTAAAATTAACGACGCAACCTTTGCTGGTTGCAGCAATTCCAACAACTGCCGGAACCGGCGCGGAAGCTACAAAAAACGCCGTAATATCCTCAAGCGATTCTGATGTTACTGCCGGATTCAAGCCGTTCAAAAAAAGTTTACGAGACGAAAAATTACTTCCGCGATTGATAATAATCGATCCTGAATTAACGTTAAGTTGTCCGAAAAAAATCACGGCGGAATCAGGAATGGACGCCGTTACGCAACTTTTTGAAAGTTACGTTTCTAAACGCCGTCAACCTTTTACCGACGCTTTGATCGAACAGGGTTTATTATTGGCGTTTGAAGCGTTGCCAAAACTTAACGATAATCCAAACGATATTGAATCGCGATGCAAGATGTCTCATGCGGCTTTGTTATCTGGGATTTCGCTTGCCAACGCCGGATTAGGAATGGCGCATGGAATCGCGCCGGCGTTAGGAATTTATTGTGGAGTTACGCACGGCGCAGCTTGTGCGTTGTTGCTGCCGACAACGTTAAAAGTCAACGCCGATGTTTGCGAAGAAAAATACGCTAGACTCGGACGACTAATATTAAAGCTAGATCAAAATGTCTCAAATAAAATTGCAACAAAAGAGTTAATCGAACATGTCGAATTGCTTTGTGATCAGCTTGAAGTCTCAAGAAAATTATCAGACTTAAATATTGATAAAAACATGATACCGACAATTGCCAAAAATTCCAAAGGCTCAAGCATGTCTGGAAATCCAAAAGATTTGTCAGAACAAGACGTCGTAGAAATTTTGAAGTCAATAGAATAATAGTAAATTGGTAAAATATATTATCGGCTCAAGGGACAAAACAAATATTCTGCTGAAATATTACAACTTTTATAAATTTTTTTTCATTAAAAATCCAATGCCATCATCATCTCCTCCGCCTCCTCCTCCGTTTTTGTCGAAGTCTAAAATGGAATCGGGTAATAAATCGAATCCTGTGGTTGAGGCTTTGTCTCAACGACATATTAAATCTCAACCTCCGCCAGCGCCGAATAAAAAACACGGAGATTTAACGCCGGAAGAAATCGCAATTCTTCTGCCGCCGGAAGACGACGAAATTGAAAAATCTAACAAAGTAGCGACCGTATCAAAGCAATCTTTGCCGTTGAAACAACCGCCGATCCTAAATATCGCGGCAATAACCGAAGAAGCAAAAGCGGAAAAAGAACATCAACAAAACAGTTTGCTTGTCAAATCAATTGTCGAACAGAAACGAAAAAAAGAGCGAAAAACATTAATTGTTACGATTATTTCATCGGTTGTTGGAGCA
>JAITAZ010000175.1 GCA_031283825.1 Planctomycetaceae bacterium
GCGCTAAACCAGGCTGCGCCACGCCCCGACGTCAATTTGACGAAACCGTTTTGACGCGAAATCAAAACGGCGTACAATTGTCCGCCATTTCAGACTATCCGCAAGCCCCCCCAGATTTATAACAGTCAAGAATAATCAGAATCGTAAAAAAACATTTTGAAGTATATCAGGGAAAAATTTGTTTTGGATTTTGTATTGTATTACATTGAACGTGAACGGTTACTTATTTTTTTGCGGAATATTTTTTTCTATTTCGTTTAATATAATTTCAGGCGACGCCATTCTTCCGACGCCGATTTCTCCGCAGCTTGTTCGTCCTGATTCGGGATAGATTATAGTTGCGCCGAATTCGATTAATTTTTGTACGTTATTTTGAATAATGGTTTTTTTCCACATTGTCGGATTCATTGCCGGTGCGAAAATTATTGTCTTATCGAAAGATAAAATTAGAGTACTTAAGAGGTCGTCTGCGATTCCGTGAGCGGCTTTAGATAAAATATTTGCCGTTGCCGGCGCGATACAAAATAAGTCGGCTTCGCGTGCTAATTCGATATGCGTATGGATTCGGTCAGAGTGAAAAAGAGAACTCTGAACCGGACGTCCGCTCAAAGCTTCAAACGTAGCTTTACCGACAAGTTCCAGTGCCGATTCAGTCATCGCCACGTTGACTCCATGACCTCTTTGACGCAATTGACTAACTATCGTAGCTGTCTTGTAAGCTGCAATTCCGCCTGTTATGCCGATCAATATCTCTGCCATAATTTGTTAAATTCAGAATTATGAATTTAAAACTCGTGAACGATTACAACAAATGAATATTTGTAACGATATTTTTTTCTGAATTTTGCTTTCCTAATTTTTTGCAATTTTCTGCGTTTAAATTTAATAAAGAATTTAAACGCAGAATATAAAGAAAAACAAATGAATAATTACAAATTCTTTGTTATTTGCAAATCATCATTTGTATTTTCCGAGATTGTCCGTGTTTAAAAAATAATTCCGAATTCCGAATTTCAAAATCGTGAACAGTTACAAATTATCTTGGCGGGTTTGTTGTTGACGGAATCGGAGTCGACGGTACGGTTGGCGGCGGATAATACGGCGGATTCGACGGAACATAACCCCCGCCCGACGACGTATAAACCGGCACTGGATTGGGCATCGGCATCGAATTCGGATTTGGATTCGGATTCGGCATCGAATTCGGATTCGGCATCGGATTCGGAACAACATATCCCGAATTCGGATTCGGGTTCGCATACGGATTCACGCCTACAGTATTATTCGGATTCGTATTATTCGAACTATTAGCCGCATTGTTTTGAAAATTTCTTACCGGCTTGTGATCAGAACGCATCACAATATACGTGAACAATACCAACGAAATCAACAACATAAACATAATCATCACCACAACTCCAACCGCGACAACAATCCATAACGGCACGTTTTGCGGCAACTGAAAAGATTGCGGCTGCACCGGTTGAGGTTGCGGCATAGGTTGCTGTTGCTGCGGCTGCTCGGAAATTGAATAATTTGTAGCCATCATTGTTTCGGGTCTCCATGTGTTATAAGTTTGACCAATAGCAGAACTACTATTGCTCGGTTTAATAATTTGAACCTGCGGCGGATTTGCCGGATCAGCAGCCAAGACTCCCGGAAATGTTGAACTTCCCGTTGTCTGATGTGGTCTTTTTATCATTGCCTTGACTAAGTCTTTGCATGATTCAAACCGCTCGCTACGTTTTTTTGCTAGTCCTTTAAGAATTGCGTCGTTCATGTAATCGGGAATTCCCGCGATTTTTTTCGGACGATCCCTCAACACGCATTCGCGTAAAATCGCAACGTCGTTACTATGAAAAGGCGGCGCGCCCGCTAACATCTCGTAAGCTGTCGCCGCAAACGCATATTGATCCGTTCTCGCATCTTGAAATCGACCCCGCCATTGTTCAGGCGCCATGTACGGTCGCGTTCCAACTACGCCCATCACAATTGTTTCGCTGACTTCAACCATGCTCGCCCGTATTTCTTCCGCTAGTCCGAAGTCAATAATTTGGATTCCATCTTCACGGCTGACCATAATATTTTGCGGCTTTATGTCGCGATGAATGACTCTTTTAGAATGAGCATAATCAAGCGTTTTCGCTATCGACCATAAAATATCCATCAATTCATTTGTTGGAACTCCGCCGTGCTTGGCAATTTGACGTTTGCGATATTCGTCCAGCGTAACGCCGTTGACATATTTCATCACGACAAATAATCCATGTTCCGCATCGTGCGAAAGACTGTAAACCGGACAAATATGCTGATGCTGCAAAGAATGAATTCGTTGAAAAGAATCGCGCACCATTTCGACGGCGCGTTTAACGTTTTGTACTTCTTTCGGCACAAACTTAACAACCACCGGACGATTCGCAACTTGATCAAACGCTTTCCACGCTTCGCCCATTCCGCCGCGTCCGAGTAATCGTTCTAATCGGAAACTGCCGCCTAACATCGTGCCGGGCTTGTAAGAACCTTCATCTCTAATATCGCCCTTCGACGCAGTTTCAGAACTCCCGTAATCAATCGTCGCATTGACATTCAACGACGAAGACGACGACTTATAATCGTCGCTCCCTATATTTTTATAATCTTGTCCCGATGACATGCTGTTCGCGGGAATGATCGCAGGCATTTTGTTGCTCGATTTACTCATGTTGTTTTGTACAAAAAAATATTAAACGGTTTGCAATTTAAATTCGGAATTCGGAATGCGGATACGGAATTATTTTTCAATACAAAAAAATGAAAAATACAAAATATACGAAAATATATATTCATTATTGAGTTTGTTTTGTATTATCAAAAAAAATCTTCCTTTTTCCGCGTTAAAAAACAATTCGACTGAATAGTTACTCTACGATTCGTACTATGAATTTCGGCGACTCAAGAGCTATTCATTAAAAAGCCTGTTTTCCGTATGTAAACAGGCGGCTCAAACCGAAAATTCAAGTGTGAACAATTTAAAAATCTATTAACACTTTTCTCTATACAACTAATTCTTGGCTAACTTTCCAGCGGTAGTTTTATTTTTTAGTTGTTCGATCATATTTTTTGTAGCTTCCTCAACGGCAGATTCCCATTTCGATTCGCCGAATTTTGATTTATACGGTTCGTTTCTAAAAGCGTAAAGTAATCCTCTTGAGTTGTTTATGATAGCGCCGAGTCCGTTCTCGTCGAATGCTGGAGCTACGTCTTCCGCCGTCGCGCCTTGACTTCCAAAACCCGGAACTAACAACCATGCGGAATGTAAAATTTTACGAAGTTCCGCTAAATCTTTTGACCAAGTCGCGCCGACAACCGCTCCGACGTCGCCGTATTTTGAGTCTGAATTTGGGGCGTCGTCGATTTCTTTTTTTACTGTTGCGGAAGCTAATTCTTGCACGTATTGAGCGACATGACAATAAACGGTTTTTTGATCGACTTTCAAATCTTGAAACATCTTGCCGCCCGGATTTGAGGTTTTAACGAGTACAAAAATTCCGGCGTTACGTTCTGTTGCGGTTTTGACAAATGGTTCAATTGAGTCGTTTCCCATGTATGGCGAGACGGTCATTGCGTCTGTTTTCCATGCTGAGTTTTTTCCTAAAATTCCAGCGGCGTATAATTCGGCGGTTGAGCCGATGTCGCCTCTTTTGCCGTCGTAAATTGTTATTAGTTTTTTTTCTGAAGCGTATTGAATAACGTTTTCGAGTGCTGTCATTCCGCAAGCGCCGTAACGTTCAAAACAAGCGACTTGAAATTTAACCGCCGGAACAAGCGGGGCGATTATATCGATCACGTTGCGGCAGTAGTGATTTAATATTGTCGAAATTTTTTGTATGTTATTATTTTCGACTCCAGACCGAATTGATTCTGGGATTAGTTCAAATTTCGGATCGATTCCGACTAGTACCGGCGTGCCTTTGGTAATAATCGCGTCAGTTAGTTTTTTTGAAAAAGTCATGAAAGCATATTTTATGCAAAAATGAAATTATGAATACGTGGGGGGATAAATTTATATTTCGTTTATACGAATCGCAATATGAAATTCGGCGATGCAATAATTAAACCAGCGATAGTTAATCGGCAATAAAAATTGTGTTTCGGCTGGAGAAATCAGAGACCAAAGTTATTTATTCGTGAAAACTTACATCGAATCGCAATATTCCAGAAATTTTGGATCGAGCGTTAATTTTCCGCAAATAAATTCTATCGAACTGCGACAAGACTGTTAATTATACTACAACCAATAAAAAATGCACGACCAAAATAGTAAATTAGCAGATAAAAAATAATTTGCATGAATTCCTAACGCAGAGTATTCAGTATTAGTAAAAAATTCCTCTTACGTCAAATAAATTCTCCCTACAACAACTACTACAACTACAACAACTACAACAACAACAACTACTACTACTACTAATACAACTACTACAACTAATACAACTCTACATTACCTCTTTACGTGTGAAATTGTTATTTTATCGACGTCGAGAGTTCCGAAAGCGGCGGGCAATCCGATTAGCAGAATAGCTTCTTTTGTTTTTGGCGGAATGTCTATCGTTTGAGAGAAT
>JAITAZ010000217.1 GCA_031283825.1 Planctomycetaceae bacterium
CGCGAAGGCGGCGCGTCGCTTAATATACTGTCAGGAATCACCGCCGGTAACTTCGGCGCATTCTGGACAGGAGGCTTAATCGCCGTCCTAATGGCAATCGCTTACGGAATCTCACTGTCCGGCTTAGAACCAATACTAGGTCCACACGCATCAATCTTCGCCTTCGGATTAGTCGCCTTCGGATTCCTCTGCATGGGACCCGTAACCATCGCAGTCGATAGCTACGGACCCGTTACCGATAACGCTCAGTCAATTTTCGAATTGTCAAGAATCGAACAAATTCCAGATATTTCAAACGAAATAGAACGCGACTTCGGATTCACGCCAGATTTCCAACTCGGCAAACATTACCTCGAAGCAAACGATTCAGCCGGAAACACTTTTAAAGCAACCGCAAAACCCGTACTAATCGGCACCGCAGTCGCAGGAGCAACAACAATGATTTTCGCAATCTTCCTAATGCTAGAAAAAACAGGCGGATTACATCTCGAACTCACAAACGCACCAGTGATTTTAGGTCTGATTTGCGGCGGCGCTATCGTTTACTGGTTCAGCGGAGCTTCAATGCAAGCCGTAACCACCGGCGCTTATCGAGCCGTCGAATTCATCAAAAATAATATGGATCTAAATAAAACCGAAGCCGATATAAACGATTCACAAAACGTAGTAAAAATCTGCACAAAATACGCACAAAAAGGAATGTGGAACATCTTTTTAGCCCTGATTTCACTCACGCTCGCATTCGCCTTTGTCGATCCTAACTTCTTTATCGCTTACCTAATATCCATAGCAATCTTCGGTCTGTTCCAAGCAATCTACATGGCAAACGCCGGAGGCGCTTGGGATAATAGCAAAAAAGTCGTCGAAGTCGATCTCAAAGAAAAAGGCTCAGAACTACACGCCGCCGCCGTTATCGGAGATACAGTCGGAGACCCCTTCAAAGATACTAGCTCAGTTTCACTCAACCCAATCATAAAATTCTCAACCCTGTTCGGATTACTCGCAACCGAAATCGCCTTGACATTACGACAGTCAACAGAATACGTCGGATACACCTGGCTTATATCAGCGACTTTCCTAACAGTCGGTTTGTTCTACGTCTGGAGATCCTTTTACGCAATGCGAATCCCAACTAAAGAAATTCACAAAAATAATTAAATTCAAAATAACGCTAAAAATAGGAAACAATTTTTATGATACCAATGCTTTTCCAAAACCTATCGCTTCAACTGAAATTAGCTCACCCACACGACTTGCTCTCGCGATACTTTTTCGACGACACAGAAATATTCGCAAATTTATTGGAAAATTACGGCAAAACTCCAGTTATTCGACTGCTCGATTTGAAATCGCTCAAATGCGAATCGCCGACAATAATCGACAACCAACTCGAAGAAGTAATCGGCGACTTGCTATATTCCACAAAATTCAAAAACGGTAACCACTCAAAAGTTTTCCTGTTTTTTGAACATCAATCAACCAAGATATCACAGTTTTGGATATCATGCTTGAAAAAAATACTGAAATTTTACGAACAGTTCGCAAGCAATCCGAAAAACGCAATCGGGAAAGGCGGTAAATTTCCTTACCCGATTGTCGTTATACTCTACAACGGCGACACCCCATGGGGCGATTTCACACAACTAAAAGATATGCTATCATTGCCGCCCGAAGTAGATCGCGATTTACTATGGTTTCCTGTCATTATGATCGACTTGACGCAAATTAAACTCGAAGACATAATAGGTATGCCACCGCTAAAAGCACTTCTTGAATCATTGAAAACCGCAAAATCCGGCGAATTGCAAAACAGATTCGACCACATCATTGGACACTTCAACACAGTAAAAGACGACCCAAGAACTAAAAATTGGATAAACGCAATAACAAACTACACCCTAACAATAACAGAACTTACTAAAGAATTCGTAATCAAATCCATTTCAAAACTTTTTGGTAAAAAGGAGGCTGAAAAAATGTTCATGTCAACATTAGAAAAAAACTATCTAGAAGGTCAACTAGAAGGCGAAAGGAAAGGCGAAATAAAAGGCGAAATAAAAGGCAAACTAGAAGGCAAAAAAGATGCTGTTCTTAAATTGCTTCAAGCTCGATTTAAGAAAGTGCCTGATTTAATTTCGCGAGCTGTGAATTTGTATAGCGATCAGATTGCGTTGGATTCGTTACTTGTGCAAGCGGCAACTTGCGAAACATTGGCAGAATTTCAACAAAATCTTGCACATATCTAATGTAAAAAGGAGGCTGAAAAAATGTTCATATCAACGTTAGAAAGAACCTATCTAGAAGGTAAAATAGCAGGCAGATTAGAAGCCAAACTAAAAGCCAAAGTAGAAAGCAAACTAGAAGCCAAGCTAGAAGGCAAAATAGAAGCTCAAAAGGATGCTATTCTTAAATTTCTTCACATTCGATTTAAGAAAGTGCCGGATTTAATTTTGCAAGCTGTGGATTTGTATAGTGATCCGGTTGTGTTGGATTCGCTTTTTGATCGTGCGATAACTTGTGAATCGTTGACAGATTTTATAAGAGACCTTGTAAATATTTGATGTATATTTTTTGTTAAGTTTAATTTTATTATTTTCCGAATTTGTAATATGAGATTATTTAATCGATTTATTGTTAGTGTTTTGTTTTTGTTTATTTTTATTCCGTTGACGGTTTTTTCTCGCGAGCCGCAACCGGAACGGACGGATTGGATTCTTAAGCGTGGTTATGGTATTTTTGTTCATTATTTGAATAATATTCAGAATGATGCAGAGCATGTTTCTAGTTTGGGGAAGTCAACGTCGTGGGATGATTGTGTCAATGAGTTTAATGTAGAAATTTTTGCGGATCGTATGAAGGAAGCAGGGGCTGGTTATGTTATTTTTACGGTTCTTCAGCGGAGTCGTTTTATGATTGCTCCGAATGAAACTTATAATCGTTTAACGGGTTATAAAGCGGGTGAAGCTTGTTCTCGGCGAGATTTAATCGAAGAGCTTTATCAAGCGTTGCACAAACGGGACATTGACCTGATGCTTTATTTCACGGGCGATGCTACTATTGATGATCCGCAAGCTGCGAAGGGTTTGAAAATTAAATTTCCTATTACGGAAGAATTTATTTGCAACTGGTCGAGTGTTGTCGCCGAATATGGCAATCGTTATAAAGACAAGGTAAAAGGTTATTGGGTTGATGGTTGTTATAGGCATCTTGGTTATGATGAGAAGTCGTTTAAAATTTTTGCGGCGGGTTTACGTGCGGGCAATCCTGATCGAATTATTGCGTTTAATTCTGGTGTTGGGATGAAAGCTTATTCTAATTATGAGGATTATATTTGTGGCGAGCAAAATTCGTTTTCGTTATTGCCGAATGGGGGGCGATTTCTAAATGGCGAGCAGTGGCATATTTTGTCTTTTCTTGGAATATCGCCGAAAAATATTTCTCTTGGTTGGGGGAGTCCGGGCGTATGTAAGACCAAGCAGGAGTTAGCGGAATATATTTATCGTGTAAATTCTTTGGGCGGGGTTGTATCGATTGACGTGTTGCTTTATCGGGATGGTGAAATGGATCGGTCGCAGTTGGAGACATTAAAATCTTTGCGTGAGAGAATTGCTGTTTTAGCGAAAGAGCGGAATGCATGGAAGGAAGGTAAGGCTATTCCGGCGAAGAATATAGCTTGGAAGAAGCCGGCGAGGTTGCGGAGTAATGACAACAAGCGTGATTTACCGCCTAGTTCTGGTGTTATTCGTGCGGCGTGTAATGGAAATGATGGTAATTGTGATACGACAGCTGTTGGAGCGAATGATTGGGCTTGGACGTATGAAGTTGATCTTTGTGAATTGATTAAGGTTCGGCGTGTTGTTGTTTCTTTTGGTGTAAGTTATCCGACGGAGGTAGAGATTTTCGCGGTTAATTCTGATGGAGGTGAAATTTCTCTTGGTCGTTTTAGTGATCAGAGAGGTCAAAGCCTTGATGTTTCATTTGAGTCAAAAGAGGCGTGTAAAGTGCGGGTTCGTTCTTACAAGCCGGATGGTCCGAACCAACTTGGCGGGCAGATGTCTATTTCCGAGTTGGAGGTTTATGAGTGAGGTGTAGTTGTGTGGTAGCTAAAAATTAACTGCTGATATGAAGACGTTTTTTTGAGTCTAGTTTGATTGGAGAAGATTGTTTTTTGGCGGTTAGTTGATATTTAATGTAACGATAATTAAACTGAAATTACGATGTATTGGTCGAATACACTGATTCCTACGATGAAGGAGACGCCGGATGGCGCGGAGATTCCGTCTCATGTATTGATGCTTCGTGCGGGGCTTGTGGCTCAAGTTATGGCTGGGGCATATACGTATTTACCTTTGGGGTTACGTTCTCTTCGCAAGGCTATGGAGATTGTGCGTAGCGAGATGGATCGGGTTGGTGCGAATGAGTTATTGATGTCGGCGATTTGTCCGATTTCGTTGTATGAGCAGACGAATAGGGTTGAAGCTTTTGGCAATGTTTTAATCAAGGCGGATTTGACGCGGGGCAACAAGAAGGTGCATGTTGTTTTTTGTCCGACGCATGAGGAGGAGGTAACGGATCTTGTGTCGCGTTTTATTTCTAGTTATAGGCAATTGCCGATTATTTTGTATCAGATTCAGACGAAGTTTCGCAATGAGGAGCGTCCGCGTTTTGGGGTATTGAGGACGAGTGAGTTTTTGATGAAGGATGCGTATAGTTTTCACACGTCGATTGAGTCGCTTACGGAGACGTATCAGAGGATGTATGGTGCGTATTGGAGGATTTTTAATCGGTGTGGTTTACCGGTTTTAGCGGTTGAGGCGGAATCGGGACCGATTGGCGGTGATGCTTCGCATGAGTTTATGATTGTTTCGGCGAATGGTGAGGACGAGGTGGTTCATTGTGAGCAGTGTGGATATGCGGCGAACATGGAGAAGGCGGAGATTGGTTCGCAATCGTGTGATTATGTGCAGAAGAATGTTCAGTTGAAGGAGATTGCCGAGCTTGAAACGCCGAATGTTCATACGGTTGAGCAGGTGTGTAAGTTTCTCAAGGCGAAGTCGTCGAGGTTAATAAAGACGTTGATTTATGTTGCGGATGGTGATCCGGTTGCGATACTTATTCGTGGTGATCATGAGGCGAATGAGTATAAGATAAAGCGTCAATTGGGGGTGGAGGTTTTGGAGTTAGCGTCTCCTGAGGTTATTGAGCGTGTTACGGGTGCGCCGGTTGGGTTTGCGGGACCAATTCGGATGATAGAGAAGATTCCGATTCATGCGGATTCGTGTGTGATGGAAATAGACAATGCGATTGTGGGAGCGAACAAGCCGGACAAGCATCTTGTGAATGTGAATTCGATGCGTGATTTTATGCCGGAGCGGATTGGTGATTTTCGCAATGCGGTTGTGGGTGATGCGTGTCCGAAGTGTAGTGCTGCGCTTTCGGTGAGGAATGCGATTGAGGTTGGGCATGTATTTAAGTTGGGGACGAAGTATTCGGAGAGTTTGAATGCGAAATTTCTTGACGCTGACGAATCGCAGAAAACTATTATTATGGGGTGTTATGGTATTGGGATAAACAGGATAATTGCCGGATTGGCGGAGGTTTCGCATGATGATGCGGGGATTATTTTTCCTGTTACGATAGCGCCGTTTGAGGTGGTGATTTGTCCGATGAAAGTTATGGATGAAGAGTTGATGCGGCTTGTAAAAAAGATGCATGACGGGTTATGGGAGCGAGGCGTTGATTGTATTGTTGATGATAGAGATCAGCGGGCGGGTGTAAAATTTAAGGATGCGGATTTAATAGGATTTCCGTTGAGGGTTGTGATTGGCGAGAAAGGATTAGCGGAGGGAAAGGTTGAGGTAAAATGGCGATGGGAAAAAGAAACAAGTATGTTACCAATAGAAAACGCTGTAGATAGCATTGTAAATTTAATAGAAAAAGAACGAAAAACCGGAGAAAGATTCTCAATCGTAAATCAAAAAAAATAAAAAATCAGAGGAATATAAGAGGAATATAATCAAGGAAATTTGTTTTATCTATTGAGTCTTTAATCCTAGATTTAAAGTGAATCTCTAAAAATTAATTTTAAACCACAGAGGACACAGAGAACACAGAGAAAATTTTAATTTGAATCAAAACATAATTTAAATTTATTAAAGTAAAAATTTGGATTTAAATCAACATTTAATTTTTAAAAAATATTCTCTCTGTGAACTCTGTGTTCTCTGTGGTTAATAAAAAAACGAGTTTTTAGAGATTCCCAATAAGAGAGAAAATTTTTGTAACGATTAATTGTAACAATTAAGTATAATTTTTTTGCAATCGTAAATTAAGCGAATTATAATTTACGGTTTTGACAAGGTAAATTATTATGGGTAGAGCAGTTGGGGCGGTTGAGTTGTCTAGTATTGGGGTAGGATACAAAGTACAGGATTCTATTCTCAAAGAGGCTACGGTCGAGATGTTAGTCGCGCGTACGATTTGCAGCGGCAAATATTTTATGATTTTCAGCGGAGGCGTTAGCGATGTCGATTCAGCTGTTGAATGCGCAGAACGTGTCGGCGGAGACGCACTAATTGATAGAATTTCTGTTGCGAATGCTTACGAAGGAATTTTTCCGGCATTAGGACAATCGGTAGTCTTGGATTCAGACAAAGTTGATTCTCTTGGTTTGATAGAAACATTCAGCGGAGTAAGCGTTATTGTTGCCGCAGATTATGCCGGAAAGTCGGCGGATGTTACTTTGTTTAGATTACAAATCGCTATGGCGTTAGGCGGAAAAGGATTACTCCTAATGACAGGAAGCGTATCAAATGTTACAACCGCAGTTGCCGCCGCGTCTGAAGCCGTCCGTCAAAGAGGTTTATTAGTCTCAGAATTAGTAATCCCAAGACCAAATAAAGAACTATTCCAAGATTACATTTGAAAAAATAATTTTGCAGAAACGGAAATATTCAACTGAAATATTATCAATTTTTTTATCGTGTCATCAAGAAACGCCAATACATCTAAATCTAGCGTAAAAAAATCTGTCCGCGAATCCGGCAAGTCTAATTCTACGGAAAAATCTGTTCGTAAAAATGCTCGTAATAATTCTAACAATAATTCTAACTCTAGCTCTAAAACTAAAACTAAAACAACAAGTAAAAACGAACCCGAAGTTTCTTGGCTTGTTATTCGCGATGCGAAAGAGCATAATCTTAAAGGTATAAATATTTCTTTTCCGATTGGTGCTTTTAGCGTCGTTACTGGAGTTAGCGGAAGTGGGAAAAGTTCGCTTGTTCACGATGTTATTTGGAAATCTCTTGCCAAAGTTCTTAATCGAAATACAAGCGAGTCTCTTGCCAAAGTTAAATCGATTAGCGGAATTGAATATCTCAATAAAGTTATAAGCGTCAACCAGCAACCAATCGGACAAACGCCAACCTCAAATCCTGCGACCTACACCGGAATATTCGACCTAATCCGCGAACTGTTCGCCAAATTGCCCGATTCCAAACTACGCGGTTACTCTGCAAGACGTTTCAGTTTCAACGTGCCGGATGGTCGATGCGAAAAATGCGAGGGTGCTGGTCAAATCAAAATTGAAATGCACTTTCTACCCGACGTATGGATCACTTGCGACGCCTGCAACGGGAAAAGATACGATAGACAAACTCTCGACGTTAAATATCACGGTTACTCAATCGCGGACGTCCTCGAAATGACTTGTGCAGACGCGATAAAATTATTCGAAAACGTTCCGCGAATTCGTAAAACTTTACAGTTACTTTGCGATGTCGGACTAGATTATTTATCTCTTGGTCAATCTGCGCCGACATTGTCTGGCGGAGAATCGCAACGAATCAAACTCGCCTCCGAATTAACTAGACCTGATACCGGTCGAACTCTGTACTTGCTCGACGAACCAACAACCGGATTGCATTTCGACGACATGAATAAATTATTACACGTTATTCATCGGCTAGTCGATATCGGAAACACCGTGATCGTAATCGAGCATAATCTCGACATAATAAAAAACGCCGATTGGATTGTTGATTTAGGTCCAGAAGCCGGAGATAACGGCGGATATTTGCTGTTTGAAGGAACGCCGGAAGAACTAATAAATAGCGGCATCAAAAGCCACACGGCAGACGCTCTCAAGCCGATTCTGCAAAATGGTTTGTATCAAGAGCGAATGACTTTCGATTCGGCAAGTCTGGATGATTTGCATAACGATAACGTGTCGGACAAAGAACTCGGAATCGATAATAAAATGCCTTGGGAAAAAAACGGCATGAAATGGCATACGCAAGATTGTCTATGCCGTAAGGGAACTCCGGTCAAATGGGATGGAAAAATTCTGTCGGAGATTGTTAATCGGATTGAGTTGTCGGGTCAATTGGCGTCAACGGATTGGAATCATAAAGCGGTTGTGGAGATTTGTTCGGAGAAAAAATCGCTAGGCTGGTTTATGCGGGCGATTACAAACGACGAATGGATTTTAAGAATTAAATTCAAAACCGGAAGCGGCACGTTCAAACGAGATTCGCTTATTGCGTCGTTGGCGTTGAGACCGTTTAGCGAAATTGATTCAATACCGATTTATAACGCCGAACCAAGAGTTAAAGTTCAACGAAACACAATACAATGGCAAGAAATCGAATTGCAGCTTCACTCGTTTGAGGAAATTGATCGTCCTCAATTTTACGACTTTTTAGACGTTGCGATTCAAGGGCTTTCGCGATTTACAAAGCCGTCGGAAAAGAAGCCGGCAGACCTTATGCCTTGGAATGTGTTGGGCGAGAAGTGGCATTTTATCCAGCGAGGTTTAATAGGCGGCGATAAACTGATATGGGATACGTCGATGCTAACGGAGATTTTTAATCTCTTACGTGAAACTTCGCAGGACATAAAAATTATCTGGACGAATAAATCTTTTGTGCAATTTTTTTGCGAAAACAGAAAAAATAATTTGTCGAATAAACTTACGGACGATCTACAAAAATTACCCTTCGCAACCGTACACACAAAACAAGTTGAATTTATTCAGTTAGATTTATATGTTGAGAAAAATTCGATTACGTCGGAAAAAATCGAAAAATTAGAATTCGAAAATCAAGAAATCGAATCGCATAAAGATTACGACATAGTAAAATTAAATTTCAAAAAAGAAAACGATATAAAAAAATCAGCATTATTAAAGTTGTTGAAAGAAATTTAATGACTCATGTTAAGCGATTGTTGCCCCTGATCAATTATCGCCTATCTGACGGACAACTACCGTATTAGAGATTCCATATTTGTTATTGTTCAAAGTATAGCTCCCCCTATTTTATTTTTTGATTTATTGATATAATGCCGCCCTTGATTTTGTGAAAAAAATGTCCTCCGAAAAAAAAGTAGCAGACACTTGGTTTAAATCGGGGATTATAAAAAGCTCAAAAAAACGTCGTTCTGAGTTTTTTCGATCAGATTTAACCTAAAATGTTCTTATTGTCCCTAATGTCCTTACTGTCTCTTAATGAAATTACTGCGAATAATATTTACGTAGTATATATAGTCAAAATTTTAAAATGATAGCAAAAGAAATTAAACGCGGCGAAGTTGTGGTTTACAATGATGCGCCTTGTATAATTGAAGGCGTAAACGTTCAGTCGCCGTCGGCACGAGGGGCGGCGACGTTGTATAAATTTCGCGCGCGTAATCTCGTAACGAAACAAAAGATTGATTTCACGCTAAAAGGGACAGATTCTCTTAATCCTGCTGATTTCAGAAAAAGAGATGTAAAATATCTTTATAGCGACGCCGACGAATGCGTGTTTATGGACAACGAAGATTTCAACCAGTTCAATTTAAAAAAGGATGACATCGCGGATGAAATACGGTTTATAACGGAAAATCTCGAAGGTATAAGGGCGTTGATTTATAATGACGAATGCGTAGGAATTGAGTTACCGGCGGCGGTTTCGTTGAAAGTTAAAAAATGCGATCCGGCGGCAAAAGGAAACTCGGCTACCTCAAGAACAAAACCAGCTACGCTAGAAACAGGATTAGAAATTCAAGTTCCAGAATATCTAGAAGAAGGCGAAATCGTAAGAGTTGATACAAGAACCGCTGAATTTCTAAGTAGAGCATAGAAAAAAATATCAGTATTCATAATTCCGAATTTTCTCCTGTTGTTATGTTTATTTTTCACGCAGGTTGTTTTAATTTGCATGAAAAATTTAAGCAGAATTTATTTGACTTACGGAAAAAAAGACAAAAAAACTTAAATTTTAATTTTTTTTCACAACTATTGATAAGTTTACAAAATATTACGCAAAAACAACTTGTAGAATTACTCTAAAAGACGGCAAAGTTTGGCACGCATTGTGCGACTATATTTTTGTCACACAATGCGGCACTTATGAGTTTTCGTGTGGTGCGATAACTCAATTTAACTAGAGGTTGCTTTTTCAACAATTTTCAAAAAAAGCAACAAAACAATTTTAGGAAAAATGGGGAGAAAAAAATGAGAATCCTAAATTTGAATGTAGCTTGCATCAGTCTAGCGATGCTTTTGGGCGTAACAATTTCTAATATAGAAATTGCAAACGCAGAAACCATTTATCTTGGAACTGGAAGCCCAGTTTACAGTGGTGAAAACGGTACCACAAAAAATGTTACTGGAACTGTTACAGACAAAGATAAGAACGGTTTAGCTGATGGCGATGTATTTTTGCGTGAAGCCTCTGATAAATATGGAGACAGTACAAATACTCGCGATGTGAATTGGTATGTTACTTACACAGACACATTTGCTTCCGAATACGATAAGTATTTTGCTGGAGACGCTTCTAAAATAAATGCGCGACGTGCTGCTGTTGAAGAATCGTTGAAAGGACATGGTAGTGAAGCTCTCGGATACAAAGACTCTTGGGTTTATGGACCTAGTGTGTCGAACTTTATAGGTTCGACTGGCGTTAAACCCGCTGGAGTTGTTTATGAAAGCTCAGCAGATTTATTGGGCGATATTGCTATGAATCAAGGCGGACTTTCGAATTTCGCAGTCGGTAACGCTGGCGTTTTGACAACTTTCGGCGGCGGCTTTTTTGACGAAGCCGGTCAATTCAAATATGGTGCTGACGATAATATTACTTATACCGGAAATCATAGTGATGTGAGTAAACCAGAAGAGAAAGTTGGTTTTACGGCGGTTCAATCTGGTGTAGTTGCTTTCACAACTGGTTTTACCAAAGACGCAACAACGGCAGGATTCAATTATATCAATGGTACGTTTGCGGTTTTAGGCGAGTTGCTTGGAATTTATCTCAATGGTACGCTTTTGGATCCAAGTCAATATTTTTTGAGTGATGATATGATTAGCGGCGGTTATAATTATGCAGCAGAATATAATTTTGAAATTGACCTTAGTAAATTTCAAGATTTGCTTGTGAATGGCAATAATAATCTTTCGTTCATGTTACTTGGTGTTCCGTTAGAATTTTCTGGCGTAGATAGCCACACTTATAACGACAGCATGTCATTCATTCATTTTTCGGCAGACATAGTTCAAAACACTGAATCGATAATAGGTAATCCTCCTCCGCCACCACCGCCACCGTCAACTCCCGAACCAGCGACGATGTTAATTGTCGGATTAGGAATCGCCGGACTTGGATTGAGAAAGAAACTAATGAGCAAAAAATCCGCGTAATAAATAGTTAATAAAAATTGAACTTCTACCTTCCGTAAAACATCAAAACAAGAGAGACCGAAAGGAATAAAAACCTTTCGGTCTCTTTTTTTGTAAACAGGTTTTTTAAATTCGGAATTCGGAATTCGGAATTCGGAATTTAAAAACTCGTGAACGGTTACCGTTAAACAACAGTAGAGACGCAATGCTTTGCGTCTCAATCGCTGATCTTTTGATCGAACAATGAGACGCAAGGCATTGCGTCTCTA
>JAITAZ010000279.1 GCA_031283825.1 Planctomycetaceae bacterium
TTTTTAAGCTAGTACGTCCTATAAGTTCCCAATGTCTTCTTAAAACTAAAAATTTCGCTGGTATATTACTATTCTCTTTTCAAGTTTACAATCCCCCATTGAGCTTGAAATTCAAAAAAGAATTTTCTTAAACAGGTTTTAAAATTTTGTACTATCGGCGGAACTAAAGACAGGGTTGTAATTTTTTTTATGAGGAGTATTATTTTCCTCGCGGCGGTGATTTCAGATTCGTTTATTCTGAATTGCGGGAGATTTTAAACTATTCACGCTTGAATTTTCTATAACATGACAAAATTTTTTTGACGTTTTATGTTATCGAATTTTAAATGCGGACGTTAAGATTTTTCGTACTTGTTTCGCCGACATTATGCCGGTACATACGACAGTTCTTGGTCTGAAATTTGTGATTCTTAAAGCGTAAAATAATTTTTCCAATAGACGTCCAAATGCGCAGATAGAAAAATTTTTGAACAAGCGCGTTTCAATATTGTATCGGTTTATTTAACCATTCAACAATTTAACAAAGGGTTAAATTATGAAACGTACAGAAAAATTAACGTCAAATTCGCGTCGTCAATTTTTGAAGACAGCGGCGGTAGTTGGAGTCGGTTCGGTTTTCGCGCCGGCGGTTCTTGCCGATAAGAGTCCGAATTCAAAATTGAATATCGGAGTAATCGGAGTCGGAGGCGACCGTGCGCCAAGCGATATCTCCGAAATGGTACAAGATACTAAAGGTTCGGAGAAACTATTAGCTTTCTGCGACGTCAACAAAACCACGCTTGACAAGCAGTCAGACAAATATAATGTCGAGCATCGCTATCAAGACTACCGCGTAATGTTCGACGAAAAAGCAAAAGAACTCGACGCGGTTATAGTCGTGTCGATGGATCACACGCACGGATTGATTGCGAGTACGGCAATGAATCTGGGTTTACATTGCTATTGCGAAAAACCTCTTGCGAATTCCGTTTGGGAAATTCGGTTGATGTCGGAGATTGCGAAAAAGAAAAAACTTTGCACGCAAACCGGTACGCAAGTTCGTTCGTGGAAAGGCGCTCATTATTATCGCTCGTTTGAATTGATTCGAGCGGGCGCGATTGGAGACGTCAAAGAAGTGTTTATCTGGTGCGAAGGTTCTTTTGCTCCGACCAAAGAAGACGAAAAAAATCCGGTCGGCGAGACTCCAGTTCCGTCTGATTTCAATTATGACGTCTGGCTTGGACCGGTTCCGTTTAGACCATTTAATAAAGCGTGGTTATCGTGGCCCGGCAGATTCGCGTATTGGCATTCGTCGAATGGGTATGTTGCCGGAATGGGACCGCATACGATTGACATGGTTTGGACGGCGTTAAATTTGACTCCGCCGGAGACAATCGAAGTTGATGGATTAGATCAGCCGAATCCGCTTTATAATTCTGACAAACAACATATAACTTGGACTCACAAGAAAGCCGACGGGAATCCGTTGAAAGTTCACTGGTTTGATTCGAAACGAAGACCAGAAGGATTGCCGGAAAACTTGATTGATCCGAAGCAAAACAACGCGATTGTTTTTCTTGGTACGGAGGGTTCGTTGCAAGTTCATTATGGGTATCACACGTTGTTCCCGAAAGAAAAATACGCAGATTTCAAAGCACCCGCGCCGACTTATGCGCCGAGTATTGGTCATCAGCGTCAGTGGGTTGAGGCGATCAAGGCGAACAAGCCGGAGTTGTGCGAATGCAATATTCCGTATGCGTCGCATTACACCGAAGCGGTTGTTCTAGCGGTAAACGCATATCGAGCCGGAGTCAAAAAAATAAAATGGAATTCGGAAAAAATGGAAACAGACTCGAAAGAGGTCAACGCTTTCATAAAGCCAAAATTCCGAGAAGGCTGGGATTTCCCGACTCTGTGAAAACTTTGAAGACTTCGCATGATTAAGAAGACGTTTACATGAAAAAGTCCGCCTGTTGGAGGCGATTATTTTAACGGCTTATACTATGACTTTGACAACGAATTTCAAAAATTCAAAAGTCATTCATTAGTATGAGCCGTTAAAAATTACTATAGGGAATCTCTAAAAACTTGTTTTTTTATTAACCATAGAGACCACAGAGAAAATGTAACCGTTCACGGAATTTTTTATTTTTTTATCGAAAAATTAAAACGTGAATATTTACAAATTAACAAATGTAGAGACGCAATGCCTTGCGTCTCTATTGTTCGATCAAAAGATCACCGATTGAGATGCAAAGCATTGCGTCTCTACAAGCGGTTTTTAATTTATTGTTATTTTTATTGTTATTTGCAAATTATTATTTCATGCGCATTCATAATAATTACAAAACAAATATTCCGCTTGTATTACTCAAAACTCAATTCCGAATTAAAAAACCGTGAACGGTTACCAAAATTTTAAACCGTCAAATAGAGCTGACAATATTGTATTGTTATCGTGAATGGTAACGAAAAAAATTTTTTTCAAGAAACAAAAGGAACGTCGTTGTTTGAAATCGGTAAATTAACGACTCAAAAGAATCGCTCTTGAGTTTTTCAACAGATTCTAACCCCAAACGTCCCTTGTGTCCCTTAAAAAATCGCAACAGAATAATTAAATATTACTCTGCGTTTTGTTGGTTACTTTTTAAATCAAAACGGAACTTATTAGGATAACTTTTGGTTGCCTTGACAGTTTCTTTTGATTCATCGTTGTATTGAGACGGAATAATATCGCGAGTTTCTACGGTTGTTTCCATCAAATTGTCCGCCTCCTTTCGCGTGCCGGGAATTTCTTCAACTGATCGAATCTGTACCAAGTATTCTTGATCTGGAATCAATCCTTGTTCTGCCGGAAGTGAAAAAGTTCCGTTCTTAATTGGCGAACCAGTCGCGACTACCGGACTTAATCCCGGAAGCGACGAAAATAAAATATTTCCTTGCACAAGCGGTTTGCCGTCTAATGTTATCTCGCCGCTAACAGGAACTCGTCCTTGCGGATTATTGTTATTGCAACCAATAAATAAAGACGGCAATAACAAAAGTAAAAAAAATAATTTTTTCATTTTCAAAAAAAGTTAAAGTTAAAAGGGAATTTCTAAAAACTCTTTTTAATTAACTACAGAATTCACAGAGAGAATATTTTTAAAATTTAAATTTTGATTTAAATTCTCTCTGTGTCTTCTGTGGTTTTAAAGTAACTTTTAGAAATTCCGCAAAATTAAAGTTAAAGGTTAATAATTTACGGAAGCGAAGTAACTTCGTCTCCATTTGTTGAACCTGCGCCGCGCCAAATTTCAAGGTCTATCTGATTTGGGACAAACCGAATAGAACCGTCGCCAAGTCCAGAGTTAACTCCCCCGACATGCCAACTCCGAGCTGACATTCTTATTAAATTTAAATTAGGAGAGTATCCTCCTGTTGAGAGCATTGGTGATAAGGGATGTTTAGTATGTGCTGTAAGATAAAGAATTTTACACAAATCATGAGTCATCGTATTAGGCGACTGATTGGTCGTAAAATAACATGTATCTCCCCACCAAACCATTCCACGTAGATCGTTAGCAGCGTTATCGGGCGAAATTCCCTGAACTGTTTCTGACAAAGCAAGTGTATTTGAAAGACCATCAGTAACATCATTAAACGAAATTGTAAGAGGATCCGCTGGCACTGAACCAGTAGAGGGTAAACAACTACCGATAAACATAGCTCGGTAACGTGATTCTCTGGCAAATACAACTCCGTCAATAAGGCAAATACTAGGATTATATCCAGCAGACAAATTACGGCGATCTCCAAAACTCCAAACACTTTCACGTCCCATACAAACGACATGATTATGGTGTTTAAAATTACATCCTGTCTCCGTATAAGAACCCTTATTTCTATTGCTATCTGAAGGACAAGAGTATGTCGATACCATAACATCATGTAGCAAGTTTCTATTGGGTACATCCATATACCTTCTCGATGGCGTCCAATCATAATTGGCATAAATCTGTTCTTTTTCAATAAACGGTAACGTCAGCATTGCCCATGTTCCGTATGAACTACCTTTTTCGCCCCATGGTAATGTTTGGTAGCTATCATGGTAATTGTGCAGTGCTAACACAAGTTGTTGTTGATTGTTTGAACAAGACATTCTTCTTGCGGCTTCACGCTCTGCCTGGACTGCGGGCAAAAGTAACGCGATCAAAAGTCCGATGATCGCTAGTACTACCAGAAGCTCAACAAGCGTGAAACCAAATACACGACTAAAATTAACAGAAGGTTTGACAGAATGCCCAAAAGAAGAATTATCGTACCAATAATTCGGATCGAGACTTTCAGCCAGCTCACCTGACCCCCCCCCCCCTGCCTATTTTAACATTGCCTATTTTGACATTTGCCGTAAAGTCAAAACCAATTGCAATTTCGGCGGACAATAAATTTGATGTTGTCATTTTACTGAACTTTTTCATGTTAATCTCCTTTTTAAGTTTTGTTAAAGGATTTTAAACTGTTCACACTTGAATTTTCGGTTAGAGCCGTCGGATTACCTATATCGGAAAGCCGACTTTTACGCTCTTGTATCGCCAAAATTCAAAGTACGAATTGTATAAACGGGTTAAAAATTTATTGACATTGGAATTTTTTCTCGTTTCTAAAAAGAAAAAAATTCACCAACGCAATAAACGACTATTTAAACACGACTCAAATTTAACTCGCACAAAAATATTTTTGCGCAACAAAAATTAAATTCGTAATCGCGATCAAACTCAATTTGATTTTTTGTTACGAAAATTCTAAAAACTCTAAATCAGAATTTTCAAGTCAACGCCGCGCAGTATAAAATAAATCGACAAAAAAAGCAATACGGAAATCCTAGACTGCCAAAAAAATTTTTTACTTTCATTTTAAACGCCGAAAAATTGGAATTAACAGAATATCTTAACTATCCAGTTGTGAATTTTTTGTTACCGTTCACGGTTTTTTAATTCGGAATTCGGAATTATATCTTTTTAAGTCGTAATTAGTGATGTTTTATTTTTTGTAACGATAATTATATTTCTGCGTAATTTATTTCGTGATGTTGAAGTACAAGTTTTCGCGGGGCGCTGAATGAAAACCTCGTCCAAAAAAGTGTCCCGCGAATCCTTGCACTTGACCAATAAGCCTCTTGAGATCATTCTTTATGAATTGTATTATCACTCTTAACAAGCCGATTTTTCATGCTGTTAAAAAGGAATTTCGGGTAATTGCATATCGAATTCTTCATTGATTATTTTAATAATTTGAATAGACATGTGCCAACTGTAACCGCCATTAACGACTAATCTATCAACTAAATTTTCTAAACGCTTAGGACATTTATATCCGTTAATTTGTTGATCAGAAAAATCAATATTGTCATTTTTTTTGCGGCGTTTTTTTTCCTGTTCAATTTCGGCTGATAATTTTTTCAATTTATTGGCTTTTTTTGATAACCTACTCTTTTCTTTAATTGCCTCTTCTAGTTTTTTCTGGCAATTAAGCAACTTGTTTTCAAGTCTTGTTTCGTTTTTGCATTTTATGCGTCCCATTGTAAAACTCCTATCTATCGGGAGGTAAAGTTAAATAAAATCTATTCACAATAAAGTGTATCCGATTAATACAAATACACTACTAAAACATAAACTAACAAAATATAAAAAAACAACAAGACCTTTTACAAAAAATACCTTCTAGAACGAATACTTTTTTCAAACAAACAATTAAAAAAATACCTTAATTCATGTTACGCACTTGCTACGAGTTTTATTTTTTTGTAACCGTTCACGCGCAAGAAAAAAATCCTACGCCCTGAAAGGGCAGCGGAATTTTTTATTGAATATGGTGAATATGGTCAATATTGTTTGTT
>JAITAZ010000385.1 GCA_031283825.1 Planctomycetaceae bacterium
CTGATATATTACAAAAAAATTAATTACCAAAACTAATTTAATAATAATGAATCACATAGAAATAACCGGCGCACGAACTAATAATCTTAAAAATATTTCGCTCAAGATACCTCGCGGCGAATTTGTTGTTTTGACCGGCGTTAGCGGAAGCGGTAAAAGTTCGCTCGCACTCGATACAATTCACGCCGAATCCGAAAGACAATTTATCGAAACACTGTCTCTCCGGTCTCGTCAATTTATCCGACAATTCCCGCGCCCCGCCGTCGATTCAATTAAAGGCTTGCCGCCGACAATCGCAATCACACAACGTTCTCATATCAAAAATAAACGAAATAACGCCGCTACAATCAGCGAAATCTACGACTACCTGCGACTGCTTTTCGCCCGCGCCGGAATCGTACATTGTTATAAATGTAATCGCGTCATTCAAAATCAATCGACCTCTCAAATATTAAACCAAATTCTGACTCTTCCGCCGAATTCTAAATTCATCATACTCGCACCGCTAGTCAATAATCTTGCAGGCGATCACAAAAATTTATTGCAAAATATCGCCAAAGCCGGATTCTCACGCGTCCGAATAAATAACGAATTTCACGATATTCAATCAACGCCAATTATCGATCCAAAAAAGAAACATAACATCGAAGCCGTCATCGATAGACTAATATTAAAAGACGATATCGAATCACGACTCAACGAATCTCTACAACTCGCCCTAAAACACGGAGAAGGAAATGTAATTGTTTCACGCGAAAAAGAACGAATCATAAACTCAAACGGAATCAACGAATCAGTCTGGGAAGATATTTTGTTCAGCACGTTGCACAGCTGCCCAAATTGCAAAGTCGAATACAACGAAATCGAACCACGCACCTTCAGCTTCAACTCGCCCTACGGAGTCTGCAAACTCTGCAAAGGAAAAGGAATTATTGAAACGAAAAATCATAACAATAATTCACGCAATAATTCAAACAATAATTCACGCAATAATTCGCGCGATAATTCTACCGTCTCGATTGTCGAAAAAATTTGCCCCGAATGCAACGGAACTCGACTCGGAATTGAAGCCCGCAACGTTACATTTTGCGGAAAATATATCTTTGAAATTTGCAATTTGACCGCCGCCGACGCACTCGCTTTTTTCAACAACGCCGACCTGCCAAACAATAAACGCGATATAGTCGAACCGGTAATCGAACAGATTCTACTACGCTTGCAATTTATGAATCAAAACGGCTTGGATTATATCGCACTCGACCGGACTGCCGACACGCTCAGCGGCGGAGAATTACAACGTATCAAACTCGCTAACGCACTCGGCGGCGCGCCGGTCGGAGTTTGCTATATCCTCGACGAACCAACCGCAGGATTGCATCCAAGAGACACCGAACAATTGATCAAAACTCTACAAAGACTACAAAATAACGGAAATTCGTTACTCGTCGTCGAACACGACGAAGATATTATGCGTCAAGCCGACAGAATAATCGACGTCGGAATCGGCGCAGGAGAACGCGGCGGAAAAATTGTCGGAGAGATGAAAATCGTTAAACGCGGAAAAATTTTTCAAGCAGAATCAATCGATAAAAATAATTCCGATAGTTGCAAAGAGTCGCTGACAATGAAATATCTCAACGGCGAACTTTCTATGCCGACCTCTAAAAGGCAACGCAAAATCGATAAAAATTCAAATTACGCGATTAAATTAACCGGCGTAACAACGCATAATTTACGCGGTATCGACGTAACATTTCCGCTTGGCAAATTTGTTTGCGTAACCGGCGTAAGCGGCAGCGGAAAAAGTTCGCTTGTTGGAGAGACGTTATCGCGGATTTTGCGAAATCATTTGTACGCGGGCAAGTCGGAAATTCAGTGTAGCGGAATTTTCGGTACGGAAAATATAAGTCGATTGATAGAAGTCGATCAATCTCCGATTGGTCGTTCTTCGCGAAGTAATCCGGCGACTTACACGGGAATATTCGACGAAATCCGCCGACTTTTCGCAAAAACTAAAGAATCAAAACGACGCGGCTACGACGCAAGTTGGTTTATCGCCGGAATAAAAAACGTTACAAAAAATACGGACAATAAAAATACGGACGAAAAAGTTACGTCGAATAATTATCGTTACAAAAAAGGCGGCGGTTGTTGTCGGCGATGTAATGGCTACGGCACGATAAAAATAAAAATGAGGATTCTAGGCGACTTGGTCGTAACGTGTCCTGATTGCAAAGGCAAACGATTTAACGACGAAACGTTAGAGATTCTGTACAAAGGACAATCGATTTCAGACGTGCTTGAAATGTCGGTTTCGGAGGCGGCGAAATTTTTTGAGAATGTCCCGCGAATAAATAAATTTCTGGTTAGTTTGAGTAATATTGGTTTGGATTATTTGAAACTTGGACAATCTTCTGTAACGTTATCCGGCGGAGAGTCGCAACGAATTAAACTCGCGACGGAACTAGCAAAAATAGAATTTAATAAATTAAAATTTATTAAAAATTCGCAAGACAACAAAATCGACGATAATCAAAATTTTCAATTTGAACAAAACAATACGCTTTACATTTTAGACGAACCAACATTCGGCTTGCACAAACACGACATTAAACGTTTACTAGAAATTATTTTTGCTCTAGTTGATTACGGCGGAAGCGTGATTGTAGTTGAACATAATTTAGACATCATAAAAGCCGCCGATTGGATCATAGACCTAGGACCCGGCGGAGGAATCGAAGGCGGAAAAATAGTCGCAACAGGAACGCCAAAAGATATTGCAAAAAATAAAAATTCAATCACAGGAAAATATCTGTAATTTCGGAAGATAGAATTTCTGTAACGATAATTGTAATATTTAAACGTAAAGTAATATATCAGTGGAATAATTTTACCGGAGAATTTTATTTTTCGTAACCATTCACGCGAAGAGAAAAATTTCCTTCGCCCCGAAGGGGCAGCGGAGTTTTAACCCACCGCACCGCGGTGGGGTGTGATGTTCCTCTCGCTCAACGCCCTGTAAGGACAACGGAATTTTTTAGTGAATATTAATGAATATTTGTAACGAATATTCGTGATAATATTTTCCGCTGCCCTTTCAGGGCGACATTATTTGGGAAATCCTAACCCACCGCGTTGCGGTGGGCTAAAACTCCGTTGCCCTTTCAGGGCGTAGGATTTTTCTTGTGCGTGAACGGTTACCGTTTTTGAATGGCTAAACCAACAGTAGAGACGCAATGCTTTGCGTCTCTATCGGTGATCTTTTGATCGAACAATGAGACGCAAGGCATTGCGTCTCTACATTGATCTTTTGATCGAACAATGAGACGCAATGCTTTGCGTCTCTATCGGTGATCTTTTGATCGAACAATGAGACGCAAGGCATTGCGTCTCTACATTGGGTTTAGCAATTCAAATCCGAATTTAAAAATCCGTGAATGGTTACGATATTTTTTTTTAATTGAACGTTTGGGTTGAAAATCTGGTTTGAAACGACTCAAAAGCGATTTCTTTTGAATCGTTAATCTCCGATTTCAAACAACGATGTCCCATTTGTTCACGTTCAATGTATAAAACTACATCAACTAAAACTCCGGTCTGACGGCGTATTTTTTCCATGGGAGTAAATCCCATGTTGAACTGAAAGATGGTTGAGCTTTAAGATTGAAATTTTGCCAATACCGAATGAACGTTGGCATCAATTGCGCTAATTCGCCAAGCCTTGAAAAAACTCCGCCCACTCCGATTTGAAGTATCGCCAAACGAATAAATTCCGAATCCGTCGGAGATAACAACATCATGTCATTGACGCAAATAAAAAAACGCGAGCCAATCTCTCGAAATCTATCAACAATACTCAACTCCTCAATTCCTTTAGCAACGTCTTTAGATTCCCAATCAACAAGAATAATCGAATCAGAATTTTGAACCGCCCTTTCACATGCCGTATTTAATTGTCTTAATCGCATAATCCTAAATTTGTGCGAATTATCAACTATCCGCAACCAATTGGAAAGTCTAGAATCTTTGGCAACAATATAAACATTCATCATAATTTTTCCTAGCATTTAGATTGTAGCGCGTTTTTTAATTTAATATTTTCAGTAACCATTCACGCTCAAAAGAAAAAAAATCCTACGCCATTTCAGGGCGAAGGAAGATACTTGTTTCACGTAAACAATTACAAAAATCCTTTAATTCTGAATTTTAAACCGTGAACGGTTACGAAATTTTTTTGTTCGATAATTATAGCTTTGCAATTATGCTTCTTGCTAGAGTTACAGCGGCGCTGGCATTGTCGCTGTAACCGTCCGCGCCTATTCCTTGTGCAAATTCATTCGTAACCGGCGCGCCGCCTACTATCACTTTTACTTCGTCTCTAATCCCAGATTCCTTTAATAATTCAATTACATTTTTCATCTCGTGCATCGTCGTTGTCAATAACGCCGATAACGCTACTATCGTTCCGCTTTTCTCCCTTGCCGCCGCTATAAATTTCTCCGGCGAAACATTCACCCCAAGATCCAAAACCTCAAACCCGCCGCCCTCAAGCATCACCGCAACTAAATTCTTGCCGATGTCATGATGATCGCCTCTAACCGTTCCGATCACAACTCGTCCCGTTTTCTCACGTCCCAAACTTTTAAGAAGAGGATCAATAACCTTCATTGTCTCTTGAACCGCACGCGCGGCTAACATCAAATCCGGCACAAAAAAATCGCCTTCTTCAAAACGCTTGCCCGCCTCATTCATCGCCGTTACAACATGCTCGTCCAATATCGTCAACGGAGAAACTCCCTCCTCCAACAACGAACTAACGCCGCCCAACACAAGATCAACATCGCCATCAAGAATAGCTTGTGATATAGAAGAAAATGTCATAAAAATTTAATTCAAACTATAATAATTATTCAGAAGAATTGTTTTTGGTAACCGTTCACGGGTTTTAAATTATACATTGATGAATTTAAAAAACCGTGAACGGTTACACATTTATATTATCAAAATTTTACTTTTACTCTTTTGTACTTTTCTTTGCGGCGTCTTTTTTTGTAACGGTTTTCTTTGTGTTTTTATTATTCGCGACATTGGATTGCTCGGCTTTTTCATTCTCGCCAAACATAGCGGCAAGTTTAGTATTGTACAAATCAATAGGAAAATATTCCGGATCGTATTTGCCAAACTTTTCTAATAGTTCGTTATCTTTATCCTGTTCCTCTATCGCATCAATAATGTCATAGTAACCATAAATTCCTCCGCAATCTTCCGGCGGAGCTTTTCTTTCGCCAGATAAAATAAAAACTAATTGCTTGCTCGTACTCTTGTAATCAAGATTTTGCACAACAATTTCATGTACCCACGAATCGCCAAGATTATAAGTATATTTACATTTCATCCCCTCGCGTTTCAAATAGGATAAATCATAATTCGCGGCTTCATCGTTAGTACAGTAACTTATATTGTCTTTTAAACTAGATAAAGTTCGATAACGAGTTCCATCCTTGACAATAAATTCATAAAGATAATTATTTTTCCAATCCATAATTATCTGCAAAATTTCATGTAGATCATAAAATGTAAAATCACTCGGAACAACAAAACTACGCCATACCGAAGGCACAACCCCTCTGAGCAATACCCTCAATTGCAAAAATCGACGATTTTCAGGCGTCTCCCTTTTAATCGGAAAAGACTTTGAATTTTTAGGATCGTCTTTCAAAATATCTTGAATAAATTCTACAAATAATTTTTTGATATCTGACATTTAAACTACCTAATTCTTTCTACGTTAAATGATGAAAATAAAAAATAACACTGGGTAATAATAGAGATTCTCTAATAATTTAATATTTCGTAACTATTCGGTTGCAATATTTTTATCCGTTTGTAGTTTGTATCAATGATGTCGTAACCATGAAAACTCTGTCTTGAATTGTTAATGAATCTGGATCGTTTATTTCAAACGAAATGCTGCTGTATTCGATTCCTTTTGAATACGAAATCTGATAATTGCTGCCTAAAATTACCGACGGTATTGTTATGTTATTTATCATCCATTGCGTGTTGTAGAGTTTAGTTTTTATTCCTCCCGCGATGATATTCGTTATCTCTCCAACGCCGTCGATTACTTGCGCGTTAATCGACTTATACGATTCCATCGATAATCCCGAAACAGCGGCTACTGCAACTCGTTCCGGCATCGCAATCGATATAAAACCTGTGCATTTTCCGCTTAATCCAATTAGTCCGGTAACATGCGTACTCGGAAATTGAATAGGTATCTGCGATACGCCAACAACACGAATCGAAAGATTACACATCTGCAAACATTTCTCAACCGACATTATTGTCGAATTTATAATCAAAGAATTTACTTCCAATCCCTTGATTTCATTAACAGCATCAACTGACATAAATTTATTTTTTTCGTAAAATTTACAATATTTATAAATAAAATTTGCACGTTAAATTTTCGGCAACATTCTTAATTTTCTGACTGATGTCTCATAAAAACTCTTCCTAAAATTAAATTACGAATATTACGCTACAATTACAAAATTCCCGGCTCTTTAACTTCGATTCCTTTTAGTGCCATTTTCAGCGCTTCGATATTTGGTGCGACTTCAAACGCGGTTGCTCTATCAATTTTTTTTGCGTTTACTAATCCTTTCAAACTCATTGTGAAATCCATCATACCTTCTGATTCTCCGATTCTTATTGCGTCAGCGAGTTTTGCGTCTTTTTCTTCAAGAATAAGTTTTCTTACAGTTGCGTTAAAGAACATTATCTCGACAGTTGGCACTCGAGAAACGCCTTCCATGCACGACGGCAAAAGTTTTTGCGCGACAATTCCTTTCATGTTGAACGCGAGCGCGCTGCGTATTGCTTTGTGCATTGACGACGGAAATAAGTCGAGAATACGTCCGATAGTGCTTGGGGCGGTGCTTGCGTGAATTGTTCCGAACACGAGGTGACCGGTTTCGGCGGCGTGAATAGCGGTTTCGAATGTTTCGCGGTCTCTCATTTCTCCAACTAGCATGACATCGGGGTCTTCTCGAACTGCGTGTTTCATGCCGATTCCGAAATCGACGACGTCTTGACCGATTTCGCGTTGGTTAATTAGACATTTATCTTCGGTGAACAGAAATTCGATTGGGTCTTCGAGAGTCAAGATATGTTTACGATAATGCCGGTTGACCCAGTTTAGCATTGACGCGATAGTAGTACTTTTTCCCGAACCTGTAACTCCGGCGAGTAAAACCATGCCTTGTGAATACTTACAAAGTTCGTAGAGAGACGACGGAAGGTGTAATTTTTCGAGGTCTGGGATGAAATTATTTATACGTCGCGCGACCATTCCGAGATGTCCCATTTGTTGAAGAACGTTTACGCGAAATCGCCAACTTACTCCATCGACATCGCAAGAGTGAGAGAAGTCGGCGCCTCCGGTATCGTTTAATATTTTTCTGTTTCGTTCATCCATGATTGGCAAGATCATTCGAGTCATTTCTTCGTCGTCGATTGGACCTCGTTTGAGATTTTGCAATTCGCCTTTGACTCGGATTATTGGCGGTCGATCAACTTTTAGATGTAAATCGCTACCGCTTAATTTGACTAAAGCTCCGAAGAGTTTATCGATTTCGTATTCTTTTTTCTTCTTGACAAATCGTTCTGCCAGAGAATTTATGTCGTCTGTCATTTTGTAGTTTTTTGTTAAAAAAATTTTTTTCTCTAATTTCAAGCTGCGCTTCAAACGATTTTAGGCGACAGCTTTACGATCAAACGTCATGCAAAATAAATCAATGTCAAATCAATGTCAACAAATCAAAGGCGCAGCAATTGTACCGATTACACTTTAATCGTCAAGTTAGGGGGATCGATAGTT
>JAITAZ010000400.1 GCA_031283825.1 Planctomycetaceae bacterium
AGACGCAATGCTTTGCGTCTCAATCGGTGATCTTTTGATCGAACAATAGAGACGCAAGGCATTGCGTCTCTACATTTGTTAATTTGTAACTATTCACGTTTTAATTTTTCGATAAAAAAATAAAAAATTCCGTGAACGTTTACAAAAAAAGAATATTCCTCTCCCTCTCTCCCCCTCTACTACAACTACTACAACTAATACAACTACTACAACTTTAAAAACAACTTTAAAAACACCTTTAAAAACAATTGCAATTTTTTAGAAATTCGTCTATATGGTGTTTTTCGGTGAATCCTACGATCATGACGTCAACGCAATCGAGGTTATTGATGAATGTGGTTGATTTTTTTCTGAGTTCTGGGTTGTTTGACATTTTTCCTTCACCTAGAATTTTTATTGCTATAATGCCTTTTCCTTTGTTGTGGGCTAATTTAACAGATTTTATACTTTCTTCGACTCTTTTTTGTGGATTATCTTTTGTACCGTCCATATTCATTCCTTCGCTGTTTAGTCTTGTGTGTATGACATCGCACCAATCTGAGTTTGCGGCGCATTCTACGGCGGCGTTTGTGTGAGAGCTGATTCCATGTGATTTAATCAGACCTTTTTGTTTTAATCTTTCTAGACTTTCCATTGTGTCGGCGAATTTTTCTGACCATTTCGGATCCATAACGCAATGAATTTGAACGATGTCAATATAATCGACATTTAGTTCTCGTAGTAATCTGGGGACGGTTTCTTCAGGGCTGAGACGTTCTTTTTCTGGCAGACCTCCGGGCATTAACCAGAGTTTTGTACCGAGAACGTAGCTTTCGCGGGGTTTACCTTTCATAGCTTCGGCGACTATAAAATGAGTTCCGTAGAGGTCGGCGCAATCGAAAAATCGGACGCCGTGATCGTAGGCGTAGCAGAGCAGGGTGATTCCGTCTTTCCAGCCTAATCGTGTGAGGTCGGAGTTTCGTTGCCATCCGCGCATTCCGGTGCCGAAACCGATTCGCGGACATTTAATTTCTTTTGTCAATTGAATCCAATTAGACAAGTCGTGTTTTGGTTGTAGTCTAATATTATCATTGTTTTCTTTACCAATAGCGACATCATTGCCGTTGACTGTCAATCCGCCAGCCCCCAAAGCAACGACGCCAAGAAAATCTCTACGTTTCATTTTAATTTCTCCTATTTTGTGAATACATTTTAACAAATTTAACGGATAATCAAGGATTATTTGCTATATCGACACTTTTTCAGATTATTATTTTACGCAGAAAATAAACCTCATTGACTAATTTGAAGTTTATTGACTTTGAAACTCTTGTCAATATGTCTTTTTGAGTTTTTTACTGTTTTGTCTGTAATGTGCTGTCTATTTATAAAAGTAAAATTTTACCAGCAGAAACAAAACCACAAACGCAATCTAAACAACCAACGTAATTGATTGAAAGTGAGCAACAAGTAAGCTGTTATACGGAAGACGGAAAGAATGCAGGCGACGTTGATATTCAAACCCAGAGAATTTTAGAACACGTTTATTATAGACTGAAAAAACGTATTCTATGTAAAATAAAAACGTCTTAAAACAAATACGCGATGTTGTTAAGTATTCATTGTTGCAAAAACAATAAGCGTTAAAAATAAAAACACGTCAAGAAAGCAAGCAACGCCTTGACGTGTTGTAATTTGGTCAATGCGAGCAAAAAGCCGCAAAATCGCATTTTTGTATCGCTCGGACAAAAATAAACTCAGATTGTCAACCCAGACAAAGATAATACAAAAAGACACAAAGTTTTAGTAAAAAACGAAACCAATAAAGAATACAATGAAATTATAATGACATTGTCAGAAAAAGACTCTCAAAAAGCGAGTAAAAAAATATCTCCGTAACAGGTTTGATTAGAAAAGATAAAAACAAAATCTACTCGGACAACCCGCAACAAATAATAGAAGTAGAAACTTTAGTACCAAACTACGACAATGAGTTAGTAAAAAATAATTAACGCAAATCTACCCAAATATGAACTAGAGTAAAATCAAAGGGTGTAACATTCTTTCGCTTAAAAGAACAGCTGTCTTGACCAATAAAAGACGGATTAAAACTTATCTGCAAATGTTTATGTTCACTGGTATATGTATCAATAAACTTATTTACATTCTTTTGTAACGTCTCCATTTCCCCTCCAATAAGATAACCGATCATAAATCCAGTCAAAGCATTTTTTCCATACTGGTGATCATCATCAAACCTCTGTATTCCATTAACGACATAATTTTTTTGATTTTCTATACGTTTACCTAATAATTTACATTCGATGTTTAAGTAATATTCATAATTCTCATGAGATCCTGGTCGTCTATTAGGACAAACGCAAGTAAAATCAGGTCGTTTTCCTAATTGACCATTATGTAGATTTTGCAAATCATCCGGCGGTATTGGACGTTCCCATTGTGGCACACAAAGCTGTATATGTTGTTCTATTGAAAGCTCATAGCAAGCTTGTTTTAAGAAATTAGCCGCCAATTTTGCAGAAAGAATATTCTCATTAATTGAATATTCTATATCTGATTCTGATTGTTGTAGCTTTATAAGCGCACGAGTAAATACGTCAATATAATGATTGACAAATAATTGCCATGCCTGTTCCGTATCAGGACGATTTATTATTTTTTGTATTTCCATTCTTCTGGCATCGTATCAACAAAATGTCTGCCAATCGTTTCATCAGCATCAATAGTGCTCTGTTCTTTTCCCCAGCAATGATGACTATCGGGTTTAATAACAATAATTATTTTATCTGTTATATCAATAAACTGAAATCCTACTGTTATTTGCGACCATGAAACGTCGGGAAAATCTATTTTTAATTTTTCAAATGAATCATTTATTATTTGCATTTTATCTGGAAATTCCAATCGATTAACAACATAAAAAGCAACACCGATCATTCCATTAACTGTTTTAGAGTAAACTTCTGCAAAAAGTTTAGTTTCACGTTCAAGATAAGTGTTCCAATGCCGTTCAAATAAACAAATATAGGGTTCAAAATTACGCTCTATATTTTTGCCGGTCATTGAAGAATAAGCTTTTGTATAATCAATATTATCATTTTCTTGATATGTTGTTATATCGGTTACTGGCGACGATTGTAGAAAATCAAATGAATATTTACGAATATTGTCGGTAACAAATAGTTGTGTCATTTGTCTAATTCCTCCTCTATTTCTTTAATAATGGTAAAAAAACAACGCTCAATCACATCGTGAGCAAGTACAACCCAATTTGAAATATCAGGAACGTTATTAGGCGATAAAATAGGATTTAAATCATTTTGAGTTTGTACGCCTATTTCCATGAAAAATCCTTGTTTACGGTCTTTTTCTCCGGCATTGATAGAAAATGTCATATTGCCGATACATTTTTTCTTTCCGTCAAAACAGGGATACTGCCAAAAAAAACCAAACGAATGTAAATCATTTGAAATCAAGTCAGTTGCGAATAAATCATCCGGTAATAAAATGCCAAGTTTTAGTTTATCTTTTATGTAATCAATAACGCGGTTATTTTTGTAAGAGCATTCAAAAAAATTCAAGTATTTTAACAACAAACGTTTCGGTGAAAAACTTTGAGGAGTTGGATGTGATTTATAAAGCTGCTCTAAAACAAATCGAAGTTTTTCTTGAAAAATATTCCATTCGTATGTCTCTCCTATATTGACAGTTAAAACGCCTGGACCAAATTGTACTAGCGGAAGATGCCCATTCGCAGAAAAAAGTACGTAATGATACATTTTTTGTAAAACTTCATCTGGTAGTGGAACGCCATCAGGCAACAGCGATTTAACTTCAGGAAATTGTTCAATTAGTAAAGGTAATAACTTACCTACATGAACGTAAAAAAACGGATCACGAGAAAACGGATTATTCGGGGAAGGCGGAAAAACCCAACGAATTTCAAAAACCGCTTCAATGAGTGGTTTGTTTTGCAAATTCTTTCGCATTAAATACCTGCTATTAGTTGATATACAACATTAAGACACGACAAATATGTAGGCTAATAGAAAAATAAGATAAAAACTTATGTAAAGATTAACACAACTCAAAAAAAAAGAAAGAGGGATAGATTCGCCAAAAAGCACAATCCGGTCAACCCAGACAAAAAATGTATTTTTAACCATTGAATAATTGCTATAATTCCCCCAAAAATCCGCAAAACGCAAGCAGGCAAGCCGCACAAAACGCAGACAATGAAACTTCCGTAACGATTCGCAAATCGCACGTTCTAAAAAAATCTGATTTTTATGTTGTGATTTTTTGTAATAAAATCAATTTTTCTAGGCAATTTACAGGTAAAACTTTGCACTGGTTGACAGCTTTTTTATGGTTTATACAATTTGCAACTAGGATTGATTGCTCTAAAAATTACTAGG
>JAITAZ010000405.1 GCA_031283825.1 Planctomycetaceae bacterium
TCTCCCTGCGCATACAATTCCCGAGCAACAGCCTCATTAAAACCATTACGTAATAATTCAGAAATATCAAGATTCGATAAAGCAAAACGTGTCATAAAACGAATTATACATATTCTAAAATCAAAAGAAAAAACCAATTTTAAAATAATTCCAGTGATATGTTACAATTTTTTAATCCTATTTAGGAATAGCTTTGATTGATTGGTTGATTATTACGACCAATAGTCTGAGAAAATAGTTTGTAGAGTTTGGAAGTCTGTCGGTATGCTCGATAGAGAATAAAATAAAATCGCACCGGCTAAAATTCCGTATAGAAACGATAACGTGCGTCTTTCGCTTTTTAAATTACTACACGCTTCTGATAACTCTCTCTGAAATAACTCCCACGCCGGATTGTTTAGTCTCGTTCCAGATAATTTCAACGAAACATAATTTGAATGATCGCTACCCGAATATACTATTACATTACTTGCAGGGTCTTTTTGGATAATTTGTCGAATTTTCATCTGCACTTTGTCTTCCTTTTCACAAAAGCTGCCGTCTATGACGCAATGTAAACCCAATGTTGGTAAATGAATCGTCCGATCCTCAATATAGAATCGCATGTCAAGACGTTTCGATAACGTCGTTATACATTCCACCAACTGCATAAAATTACAATTGTAAATAATCGCACAATTACTACGAGAATTACATATACAATACGCCGCAAGATAATAAATCATCATCCAAAATAATATCGACCACGCGCCCCATGTCCGATAAACATATAACGGTATCAATATCTTGCCAGGTCCAAACGAAACTAGTCCAAAAATCCCTAATAACAATATCCCTATGTCCGAACTTCCGCTCAAAAACGTAGGACGACGCTTGCAAAATATAAACGTAAAAATCGCAAAATAGATACCAATCGGTAACAACGCAAATGAAAACATCAAAAAACTCCAAGAAGGAAAAAAATTCAGAATGCTGAATTCGGAATTAAAAATTTTAGCTCAATTAAATTTAAAAAATTGGTAATATATCTGTGGAAAATTTGTTTTATCGTTTGAGTCGCTAATCCTAGATTTCAAGCTAATTTGTCCCCTCTGTCCCCTTAAAAAAATACTTTCAACCTCAACAAAAAACGTAACCGTTCACGGTTTTAAAATATTGTAACTATTCAGTAAGTTGTTATTGATCAGGTAGGCGATCTTTCGCCGAAATGTCGCGTTGCCGAAATCAACAATAAAATGGATTCGACAATAATAATTGAAATCAATTCAGATTTACCGTCGGTGAACGTTTAGCAATTACTTAGCTATTTCTACAAATCTGGTTTCTCTGATTACTGTTACTTTTACTTCGCCGGGGAATTGAATTTTTTCTGTTAGGGTTTTGGCGATTTCTCTACAGATTTTTGCTGCGCTTTCGTCTGTTGACATTGACGAGTTTAACATTACTCTCATCTCGCGACCCGCTTGAACTGCGTAAGTTTGTTCTACTCCTGGAAAACCATTTGCCATTGTTTCTAACTCTTCCATTCTTTTTACGTAGTTCTCCAACGATTCTCTTCTTGCGCCTGGTCTTGACGCGCTACATGCGTCGGCGACAGCTACAATAATTGTATAGGGGTCGTCTAATCTCAAATCAACATGATGTCCCGCTGCCGCTTGTATAACTTCGACCGGCTCGCCGTAACGACGCAAAAAATCAGCGCCGATTTTTGGATGTCCGCCTTCTATCTCGTGATCCGCCGCTTTTCCGATATCGTGTAACAATCCGCATCGTCTTGCTAGATTCTCGTTCAAACCAAGCTCGACTGCGATCATACCGGATAAAAAAGCTACCTCAACTGAATGACGCAACACATTCTGACTATAACTTGTCCGATAACAAAGCCGTCCTAACAAATTTATAATTCGCTCGTCTAATCCAAAAATATTTACCTCTTGACTTGCTTCTATGCCGGCTTTTTTTATTATTCCTTGAATATCTTTGCCGGTTTCTTCGACTATTTCTTCTATTCTTGCCGGATGAATTCTTCCGTCTGCGATGAGTCGGTCGAGTGATAATCTTGCGATTTCTCGTCGAATTGGATCGAAACCGCTTAAGAGAACGACGCCGGGCGTATCGTCGATTATCAGATCGATTCCGGTAGCTTTTTCAAACGCGCGGATATTTCTGCCTTCGCGACCTATAATCCGACCTTTCATTTCGTCGTTTGGAATATCGACCGTACACACGGTTGAATCAGACGTTTGCGACGCCGCATAACGCTGCATAGACACAAGAAGAATATTACGAGTTATAGTTTCGCATCTTTCTTTTATTTGTTTTTCGTGTCGTAAAATTATTGCGCCTGTTTCTTCGATTAGTTCGGAGTTGAGCATAGCCAGCAAGCGTTTTGTTGCTTCTTCGCGATTTAATCCAGAGAATTCGTGTAGTAAGACGCGTTCTTTTTCGATTAGTTTTGCGAGGTCTTCGTTGCGTCTATTTGTGTCAACGATACGTTCGGCGAGTTTGCGACGATTATTTTCGATTTGTTTTTCTTGTTTACGATATTCTTCAGCTTGTTTATCGAGTGTGTCTTGACGTTTATCGAGTAAACGTTCTCTTTCGTGTAGTTCTTGACGTGCAACACGAAATTCGGCTTCGGTTGTTTCTTTTAAGTTGATTGTATTTGCTTTAATTTCTATTTCGGCTTCGCGAATTTTATTTTCTGCGTCCATTTCAGCGCGTCGTAAAATTTCGCTTGCTCGGTTTGTTGAGTTAGCTTGAGTTCTTGAATCCATGAATCGAATTCCAAGATAGGTCGCCAAAGCCGAAAGTACCGTAGCAATAATTGCAACGGTGAAAATTTCCTCATACCCCATAAGGTGATTACCTCAAATATATTAAATAAACCGACGCTCTTTTTTTTTTCGTCGCAAAAAGTTATTCATTCACAAAAATTTAAGCTGGTTCGCGTTTGAAATTTCTGTTGGAGCTACCTACTTGTAGAAAAGCAGACTTTTACGCATGTAGCTGAAATTCATATCGCTATCTGTTTAACAGGACAAATTGATTATCGCAAGGGCAGAATGATAACAAAATTTCAAGAAGGAACAATAGGGACGTCGTTGTTTGAAATCGGAGAATAATGACT
>JAITAZ010000406.1 GCA_031283825.1 Planctomycetaceae bacterium
CCGCGTTTAAAATTCCCCGTATTATCCGTGTTTGTTTTTTAATAAGGTAAAAATAAGGTTCGTCTTTCATCGCCTTGATAATAATTACAAAAACAAATATTCCACTGATATATTACGAAAAATTAAATTCTTTGTAATATTACTTAATTATTTTATCGTTTAACAAAGAGTTTTTCTAAAGGGCGTTTTATTCGGGCGAACCATGGTTCTTCGTTTGCGCCGTTTGGGTTTACTAGCACCGTTAAAATTCCTGCAAGTTTACCGGCTAGTATGTCTGTAAATAATTGATCTCCTACCATCGCCGTTGATTTTTTATCGTAATTCATCAAACGCATTACTCGACAAATCGCAAACGGCAACGGTTTCATTGCCGGAGCTACAAAAGGAATCTGCACGCTCTCAGAAAATTGCCGAATCCTAACGCCGCCGCCATTGGATACAAGATACAAACTAATCCCCGCCGACCGTAATTGCGTCAACCAATCTATCACATCAGGCAATGGTTCTGAACTATTGTAACGTTTAAGCGTACAATCAACATCAAGCAAAAGTGCTTTGATTCCAATACTATCAAGACGCTCTATAGTCAAATCAATTACGCCGCTAACTTCAATATCTGGCTTTAGTGAAAACATAATTTTATAAAAATTCGGAATGAAATTATATTAAATAACTAAAAATTTTATTTAATCATGTTACGCGTTTGCTGTGAGTTTTATTTTTTTTAGTTCGCGTCATTCGGCTTTTTAAGCTTACCTGTTAGATAATCTCTCGCGAAGTCAATTCAACTAATGGGGAATCTCTAATAATACGTTTTTTATTGACCACTGAGAACACAGAGTTCACAGAGAGAATATTTTTTAAAAATTAAATTTTGATTCCAATTAAAATTCTCTCTGTGTTCTCTGTGTCCTCTGTGGTTTAAAATAATTTTTAGAGATTCCCTATGGCTTATTTTATAAACTTTTCCATTTATGTTGTTTTTGAAAATCATTTTGATTTTGATAAAAGGTTTCGGCTGGTTCTGTTTTATTTCCGTATTTAACTCGGATTACTCTATTTTTTCCGCCGATTTTTTGTAAATTTGCGAACTCTAAAATTAAAGATTCTCCAATTTGTAAAAGTTCTTCTTCGATTTTATCAACGCCTATAATCATTGCCGTAGGAGCGTTGAAAGATTCTGGAATAAATAACAACGCCGGCTTTGCATCTGAATTATTGTACAAAAAATTCAGCAAATTACATTGACTTTCATTTCTTGCAACAACAGCTTTCAACTCCGAATTTAATCGTATTTGTCGTCCTGCATTTAATAACTCTGCATCCCAGTTTGACAGATTCGATTCATATTTGAATAAATCCAGAACTCGCGGCGCGTATGATTTTTCACACAGCGCACATCCTGTCGAAGGCTGCGGAATTTTCTTTATTCCTAGCCGTTTTGCCAACGCAACAAGATGACCGCGACCTCGTCCAGTGTATCCGTATAATCTTCCTCTGTTGACAAGTCCTAATCTCTCTGCTTCAGTCGGTTCAATCACTTTTGCCGTGAGAGGACGAACCAAAAAACCTGATAAACCTGATTCTCTAGCGATCAAACTCAATTGATGTTTCATCTGACTATTCGGACGTTGACCGGCAATTTCGCCTGTCGCAACAAAATCTGCTTTACGTTCTCGCATAATATCCGCCGCAACTCGACACATCGCAATTCTACAATCAACGCACGGATTAACCGACTTGCCGTAACCCCATCGCGGATTAGCTATAAGACGAATATATTCATCGTCTGTACGATAAGTTATCAATTCGATTCCCAACGACTCGGCTTGTTCGCCCGCAACTACTGACGCATCATGAAAAGGAGTAACAAAATTCACGCCAACAACTCCAATTCCCTGATCCAATAATATCCGCGCCGACAACGTACTATCAAGACCGCCAGAAAATAATACCACACAACTCGACATTATTTCTACCTATACAACTTGTACTATAAATTTCAACGACTCTAACCGAAACTTAAATCGCGAGCATTTTAAAATTATTTCTTGTAACGATAATTCAAAAGCATAGAAACTATTCAATCGTAATCTTATAAACTCATGTTACGCAGTAGTTGTCCGTCAGTAGGCGGTAATTGATCAGGTAGGCGACCTTTCGCCGAAAGGTCGCGTTGCCAAAGGCAACGATAAAATTGATTCGACAATAATTAAAAAATCAATTCAGATTTACCGTCGGCTAAGGCCGGCGCGACCTTACGGCGAAAGGTCGCCTACCTGAGTCGGCGGTTGCCTACCTGATCTGGGGCAACAAGTGCGTAACATGAATAATTAACAACAACAGAGCATTGTCAGAAATAACAAAAACCGGAGAAGTTCTTTTGGAACTTTTCCGGCTTTGTCAATCCGAAACAATTGTTCGGCGTTTAATGGAATTGATCAATTTATTCTTACAAAACTTTTCAACTCTCCTAATTTAATTAATACCCCAAAATTCCTCGTCTGTTGACAGGAACCGGCACTTGATAAATCGTTACCGACGGTACTTTCTGCGGGACAACATACGATTCTTTACGCGGCTCAAGTTTATATCCAATAACCGTTTTCTCAATTTGTTCCGGTTTTAGCGTTACATAATGTCGATTCGCTTCCTTTTCCTCCGGTACATATTTGCAAACTCGATACGGAACTGTTTTCTCAACTGTCTCGATCTCATTTCGACACACTTGATACTTCACCGTTCTGACCTTTTGCTCCGGTACATTACGAACAATCGTATATTCCTCGCTCTTTTCTTCCGGCACAAGTTTACAAGTCATGTAATTTACCGTTTTCGTTTTTTGTTCAGGAACTAAACGGCAAACCTTGTAATTGTGAACCTTCGTTTCAGGAATCAACTTGCAAACCTGATAACTCACCGTCTTAACTTTTTGCTCCGGTACATGACGCACAACCGTATATTCTTCGCTTTTCTGTTCAGGAATCAACTTGCAAACGACATAATTTACAGTTTTCGTCCGCTGTTCAGGAACAAATCGACAAACCTTATAATTGTAAATTCTCTTTTCCGGCGTCAACTTGCAAACCTGATAATTTACTGTCTTAACTTTTTGTTCCGGTATATGACGAACAACTGTATATTCCTCGCTTTTCTGTTCGGGAATCAACTTGCAAACGACATAATTTACAGTCTTTTTTCGCGATTCAGGAACGAGTCGGCAAACGGTATATTTTTGAGTTTTCGTTTCAGGAATCAATTTTCGCTCGACATAATTTACCGTCTTCGTCTTGACTTCAGGAACTTGACGACAAACTACATACTCTGCGTTTTTCTCTTCTGGAATAAGTTTGCAAACGACATAATTTACCGTTTTGGTACGTAGCTCTGGAACAAGTCGGCAGACGTTGTAAGTTCGCGTTTTGGTTTCTGGGATCAACTTGCAATACACGCGATTGACAGTTTTCGTCTTAACTTCAGGAATCACTTTGCAAACTGTATATTTCCGAACTTTGCTTTCAGGAATCAACTTGCAAACGACATAATTAACCGTCTTCGTGCGTTGTTCAGGAACAAATCTACAAACGGAGTAGGTTTGAGTTTTCGTTTCAGGAATCAACTTGCAAGACAAATAATTAACCGTTTTCGTCCGAACTTCCGGCTCGTATTTAATTGCGGTAATTTCTTTCTCGTTGATTTCGGGAACCCAAATTTTCTTGAAACATTTGACCGGCGGACATTGAGTCGTAACCGGTTTTAGCCGCTCGACGTCTTTGCCGTTGGCGTCTTTTTCAGTTACGCAAGTATATTTGATTATCGTTGGACCTGGGATTTCATAGCTCTTTATATCCCAATGTCCGCCGACAACCTGAACCTTCTTTTGATACGGAACCGCTTTACAAACGACATAAGAAACTTCCTTACTCTTCGTTTCGTAAACTGGTTTAAGAGTTGTAATCTCGCGTTGTTTCTCTTCGACAACCGGTTTAGCGACGTAATAAACGACATCTTTTGTGCGAGTTTCGTACACTCGTTTATTTTCGATATACTGTTGTTCGCGTTCTTCGTAAATCGGTTTGTTGACAATGTAACTTACTTCTTCGCTTTTTGTTTCGTAAACGGATCGAACAACTTTATATTCTTGTTTTTTTTCTTCCCAAACGGGTTTTTGCGTACAGTAATTGACCTCTTTAGTTCGCGTTTCGTAAGTTGGTTTGAACTCAGTCCAAGTTCGCGTTTTTCTCTCGTAAACCGGTTTGTATGAAACATACGAGACCTCGCGGCTTTTTTGTTCGTACACTGGTTTAAGATTTGTAACTTCGCGTTCTCGTTCTTCGAATACTGGTTTTGTTACGATGTAGTTTACTTCTTTGGCGCGAGGTTCGTAAACTCGTTTGTATTCGATCCAATTTCTTACTTTCTTTTCAAAAACCGGTTTGTACGTGATATAAGGAATTTCCTTTGTACGCACTTCAAAAGACGGGTTCAAAACATAGTATTCGCGTTGTTTATCTTCCCAGACTGGCTTATTTACGATGTAATTTACCTCTTTGGTTTTTTGTTCATACGCGCGTTTGAATTCGATCCAATTTCTTACTTTCTTTTCAAAAACCGGTTTATACGTGATATAAGGAATTTCCTTTGTACGTATTTCAAAAGTCGGTTTATAGGCGATATATTCGCGTTGTCTATCTTCCCAAACAGGTTTGTACGCAAGGTAATTTATTTGTTTGGTTTTTTGCGAATATTCGCGTTTTAATTCAATTCGGTTTCGTACTTTCTTTTCTAAAACTTGTTTGTAAGTAATGTACGGAACTTCGGCGGTTTTTGTCTCCCAGATAGGTTTAACTATATTATAAGAGACTTTTCGCGTTTTTTCTTCATACACCGGTTTAACTACCGTGTACTTAACCTTTTCAGTACGAACCTCTGGAACGTACTGATAAAACTGGACTTTACGAGTTACCGGAACTTTATCAAATACTGTCCGATAGCAAGTCGTCAACTTCGTTTCATACTCGACTTTATGAAAAGTCTTGAGTACATAATCATCAGCGAAATTACCAATATTCGCCTGATAAGTACCAACGCCGCAAAATCCCGCGTTAACGGTTGGCGAAAAAGTACCAAAAATAAAGAGAGCCAGTGCGAAAAGGACAGCTCCCATAAACTTGATTTTCATTTGTTCCTCCTACACCGACTTTAGATGTCGGCAAAACTGTTTGTGAAGTGTGATTAAATCAACATCCATTTTTACGCCTAATTAATCTTGGAATATTACCCAGTTTGTCCAATCTATAATAAAAACACTTCACGAATCGTTAGTTCTTGTTGAATAAATTTAGTTCCTGAATCTTATCGGCTATTCGACTCTACAATCTGTAACGATTGTAACGATACGATGAAGTTTTCCGATTGAATAAAATGTAACTACAAAATATCTATCCTATACGCAAAATGCACAAGATAAACAAATATGTCTGTTCCAAGATTAACAAGATTATATCGCCTATTTTAACAAAAGTAAAGTAGCCTAGACTATTTTTTTTACTATTTTGATAAATTTTGTGTATTTATTCCTATTTTTCTGATTTTTACAATTTACCTAGTTGAATATTTCTATCTAGCTTACATATTTTACCGATTTAAGCAATTTTTCGCATTGTTACGTTTAATTGCACAATGTAAGCGGTCATTTCACTGTGATTAATTTAATGAACTTTATGAATATTATGAACATAAAAGACTAGCAAGTTTGGAGTTTGTCCGAAAAGACTCAAAAGCGGTTTCTTTGAGTCTTTAATCTCTAATTTCAAACAACGTTGTCTATTGAGTCTTTTTTGTCTTTTTAAAAAAATTACGATTTCTCTTTAACTTGAAATCAATAAAATGATTCCGCTGAAATATTACCGATAATAATTCGCATATTTTCAAATTTTGGCTTGGGGCGGTTGATTTTTTAATAATAATTTGGTAGAATAACGCAATCTGGAGAAAGGCTTGTTTGCTTATCAATTTTTGTCATTCGGGCAATTTTTCCAAATCAACAAATCCACTTCAATTTTACATTTTGCCAAAGTTATACAATTTTACTATTATCACGTTATCGGAAGATTACCAATTGTAATTTCGGGTAATTTGGCGAAGTTGAATAAGCGTTAAATTAGATTCACGCAGATTTCGCGGCGATAATTGTATAATTGGATATTTTTAGTAATTTGCAAAAATTGACAGTATTACTATAAGTTTCCTATAGCGAATAGTAGGCGATCAAGATAGATAATTGAGCAATTGGGAATTTTGTAACTATTCAGGGAACTTCTAAAAACTAATTTTAGAAGGAACGCGGGCGTCCCGCCTGCATGACAAACGCCTAAATATGCGGTCGAGACGACCGCGATCCTAATAAAAATAAATTTTATATGAGGTTT
>JAITAZ010000407.1 GCA_031283825.1 Planctomycetaceae bacterium
AATGTAGAGACGCAATGCCTTGCGTCTCATTGTTCGATCAAAAGCTCACCGATAGAGACGCAAAGCATTGCGTCTCTACATTGGGTTTAGCAATTTAAAAACGCTAAAAGTCCCTAATAAATTGTTACAATGCAAAATCCAAAATAAATTTTCCGAATAATATTACATAATTCAGAATTTTAAAATCCGTGAACGGTTACGATTTTATTAATTTTGTTTCTAAAACCTCTACTTATTTAACCCCCAAACTAAACATGACGCAAACAAAGAAAATCATAACGGAAATTTCCTCCGTAATCCGTCAACACGCCGAACAAGAATTTAACGACGAATTGACACTCCTCCTCAAACACGATAATCGCGCTAAACCAACTAACTGGAAACTCTCGCCTTGGGCAGCCCGAATGTATATAGTCGGCGGAACATTGCCCGACGGCTCAATAATCTCGCCTAAATATATCGGTAACGCACGCCTAATCGAAATTGCAATCGCAACACTCGCAACAGACCGCGCTCTGCTACTCTACGGCTTGCCCGGCACCGCAAAATCTTGGGTAAGCGAACACCTCGCCGCAGCAATCAGCGGAGATTCCACTCTCCTAATTCAAGGCACCGCAGGAACTGACGAATCCGCCATCAGATACGGTTGGAATTACGCACAACTACTCGCAGAAGGTCCGTCAAAAAACGCCCTCGTCCCAAGCCCAATGATGAAAGCTATGACAAACGGAAAACTCGCACGAATCGAAGAATTAACCCGAATCGGAAACGACGTACAAGATACACTAATAACTATTCTATCCGAAAAAACTCTGCCAATCCCCGAACTCGGCGCTGAAATCCAAGCCGCAAAAGGTTTCAACGTTATCGCCACCGCAAATAATAGAGATAAAGGCGTAAACGAACTCTCAAGCGCACTAATGAGACGCTTCAACACCGTCATACTACCAACGCCAGACTCGCTAGACGAAGAAGTACAAATTGTCGAAAAAAGAGTAAACCAACTCGGTAAAGCCCTAGAACTACCAGTCGAAAAACCAGCTATCGAAGAAATCCGCCGCGTCGTAACTATATTTCGCGAATTACGAAACGGTATCACCGCCGACGGAAAAACAAAAATTAAATCGCCAAGCGGAACACTCTCTACCGCCGAAGCTATCTCCGTTATAAACGGAGGTCTCGCTATCGCTGGATACTACGGAGACGGAATACTAAAAGCAGACGACCTCGCCGCTGGCGTTACAGGAACTATCATAAAAGACCCCATACAAGATACTATCGTTTGGAAAGAATATCTACAAACCATCGTAAAAGAACGAGACGGTTGGAAAGATTTATATAGAGCTTGCAAAGAAATCGTATGAGCTTAAATATTTTCGGTATAAGACATCACGGTCCCGGCTGTTCTCGCTCGCTCAACGCAGCTTTAGAGACACTACAACCTGATATTCTGCTCGTCGAAGCACCGCCGGAAGGTGAAGAAATTATCGAACTAGCCGCAAACCCAGAAATGATTCCGCCAGTCGCGATGATAGTTTATCCGCCAGATAAACCAGACGCCGCCGTATTCTACCCATTCGCCTCTTTCTCGCCCGAATGGAACGCTATCCAATTCGCGCTAAAAAAGAATATCCCGCTACGTTTTATCGACCTACCATACAAACACCGTTTCGCCCTCGACGAAACAGAAACAGAAAAAGAAATCGAAAAAGAAAAAATCTCAAAACAAAAAAACAACGACGCAAATTCTACTAATTCGCCCGATTCACAATCGCAAGACGCAAATTCTCCCGACGCAAATATCGACGCTAACTCCGATAACGACGACGCTAAAATTTCTGCCGCCGACAAATCTTTTGCGCAACAAATAATCGACGACCCGCTTGGAGTTCTTTCTCAAGCCGCCGGATTCGACGATAACGAAACTTGGTGGGAACAAGTAATCGAGCAGTCGAAGGGCGAATCGATTGAAATTTTTAACGGAATTTTCGAGGCAATGTTCGCTTTACGCGAGAGAGTTAACGCTGAACTAGACGAGAATAAACAAGACGTCAATAATTTTTGTAACGAAAATTCTGACGGCGGCAATGATTCTACCGATAATAAACGTAACGAAAATTCCGGCGGTTTCGACGCGAGATTTTTTCGTGATCGATGCGAGGTATATCGGGAATCGTGGATGCGTCAATGCGTGCGTAAGGCGTTGTCGGAGGGATTTCGGAAAATTGCGGTAGTTTGCGGCGCGTGGCATGCGCCGGTTCTTAACGTGATTTCAGATTCGGAATCGTTGACAAAATTAACGCCGACCGAAAAGGCGGACGATTTTTTGTTACGAAAATTGCCGAAATCGAAATTGAAGGTATCGGTAACGTGGACGCCTTGGACGTTTTCGCGTCTTGCGTATCGCAGCGGTTATGGTGCTGGCGTTGTATCTCCGGGTTGGTACGAGCATTTGTGGACGACTCCAGACCGTGCGGCGTTGCGGTGGATTTCGTTGGCGGCAAGATTATTAAGAGCGGAATCGTTTGACGCTTCGGCGGCGAATATAATTGAGGCGGTTCGGCTTGCGGATTCGTTAGCTTCGTTGCGGAATCGACCGGCGGTTGGACTTGCGGAGGTCAACGAGTCGATATTGACGACGCTTTGTCGCGGCGATTTCATGCCGTTGAATTTAATAAGGCGGAAGTTAGAAACGGGATATAAAATCGGTTCTGTTCCGAAGGAGACTCCGGCGGTTCCGTTGTTGCGAGACATTGAAGCGGAGCAGAAACGTTTGCGGATGAAAGTATCGGAAGAGATTATTTCGATTGATCTAGATTTGCGTAAGGAGTCGGATCGGGCGAAGAGTAGATTATTGCATCGGTTGAATTTAATTGGCGTTGAGTGGGGCAAGTTGGGCGGCGAGCAGGTTCGTTCTTTGGGAACGTTTCATGAGTTTTGGCAGTTGCAGTGGCAAGTTGAGTTTGTGGTGCGGATAATTGAGTCTAATGTGTTGGGCAATACGATTGAGTCTGCGGTATCTGGCGCGGTTCGGGGTCGGTCGGAGACGATTAAGACGTTGCCGGAGTTGACGGCATTGATTGAGGCGGCGTTGAAGGCGGAGGTTTCGGCGGCGGCGATTGACGAACTTTTAGAACGATTGAGAAATGAGTCGGCGGTTTCAACTGATACGAGCGGGCTTATGTTAGCGATACCGTCGTTATCGAATATTTTGCAATATGGCGATGTTAGAGGAACAAAGGCGAAAAATCTTGAACCGGTTTATAATGCAATTTTTGAGAGAATTTTGGCGAGTCTTGTTTTGGCTTCGTCGGCTCTTGATGATGAGGCGGCGGCGAAAAGAGTTGTCGAGATAAATGTAATTCAAGATTCGTTGAGATTATATTCGACGGAGACGCGGCGGAAGGATTGGCAAGGCGTTTTGGTGAAAATGTCGAAAAGCGACGTCGTTCATGGACTATTACGCGGACGATGTACGAGAATTTTATATGAAGACGGAGTTATGTCGGAGGAGGATTTAGGGCGTAGTATTGGACTAGCGGTAACGACGACTGTTGAGGCGATAAAGGTTGCGCAATGGATGCAAGGATTTCTTTATGGAAGCGGACAATTGTTGTTGCAATATGATTTATTGTGGGGTATTCTTAATTTATGGTTAAGTTCTCTTTCGGAAGAGAAGTTTAAGGAGTTATTACCGTTATTGCGTAGAGCGTTTTCCGAATTCTCAATGCCGGAGATTCGAATGATGAGTGAAAAGGTAAAAAAGCTCGGATTACCAAATAATTCAGCAACAAAAATCCCAAACTCGGCAGCGATGACAATGTCAACCTCAATCCAGAAAAAAAATACTCAAGTTGACGAAAAACGAATAGAATTAGTATTGCCAATTTTAAGAAAAATAATCGCAGAGAAATTTTAATAATTCATGTTATAATATTTCTGTGGTAATTTTGTTTTATCTCTTGAGTTTTTCATCGCAGATTTCAAGCTGGTCATGTACAAGAGAAAATTTCCTACCCCCTGAAAAAGACAACAGAATATATTGGTTAATATTGGTGAATATTGGTGAATTTTTGTAACGAATATTCGTGATAATTTTTTTGGGGGGACATTGGGGACAAAGGGGACGCTGGGGACGCTGGGGACACACTAACTAAAATCTGGGATTAACGACTCAATAGAAGACAACAGCTTTTTAAAAAGAGAGATTTTTGTCAGTTTTATCCTCACGAGCCATTAATATCAGATTTTAAACAAGAACGTCCCCAATGTCCCCTTTGTCCCCAGCGTCCCCAATGTCCCCTTAAAAAATTATCTTTGGCTTTAAAAACCATATTATTTTTCTATACCGTTCACGCCCAAAAGAAAAAAACCAACTATTTGTTATCGCTCAAAGTATAATTTAATCGCCGTTAATTGGACGGAAATCAATTATTATAACAACAAAACGAAGACGTTCTGTTGTTGTTAGCAACAGAACGCCTTTTAATGACGTTACATTAAGTAACAGGAAAAAAGAGAGTTTACCAACTGTACGCTACGCCCGCGTTTCCGGTATGCAAAACTTGCTGATTATTGGCGTATGAATCGTAACCGCCGAACAGTCTAATGCGGTTTTTCTCGTAATTCAAACCGACGCCGAAAATTGCCCAGTCTCGTCTCGTGTTATTGCCGCGAACTGTAAAGTTTGCAGTCGAAATCGGACTTCCTGCAAGACCAGCTGTAAACGACGTTGTTGAATCTGCATATTCATGTAACCATGCAATATTCGTATTGGCGTTGAGCCGTCCTCCATTATAACCGCGAACTTTGGATTGAAGTCTCGTACCCAAAAGCGAACGGAAACTATCTGTTTCTGTACGTTTTCCAATAAGATTCAAACTGCCTGCGCCTTTTTCTGTGAATTTGTCTTGACGGTTGCCAATGTATTGAACGCCTAAATAAGGCTGCAATCGACCTAATTTTGTTGCGAAATCAAAACCGCGCTCGGCATAAACTGTACCGACAAAGGCGTCGTGTTTACTGGTTGCGCGTCTTCCGACAAAAGAAATCGTGCGTTGAGTATCGTATTGAACGTTTCCCAATCCGGCATTTGCCAACACGTAACCGTTATACATGTTTTTGCGGTAATAAAGTCCCGCTAAAAATTCTTGCGATTTACTACGATCAAGCAAAACGCTGGAAATCCGACCTTCTCCATAAGAGAAGTAACCGCCTAAACGAGTTCCGCGTTTGTATTCGCGGTCTGTTCCGATAATCGTTCCGCCGAATGATTGATTGTAACCGTAAGTGTTGCCGTCAAATTGCGACACGCCTCCGTTTCCGTAACCAAGCCCCCAAAGATTACGCTTGTACGATTTATTTGTACAAACATTTTCGCAGGGATTTTCACACGATTCACAAGGTTCGCATGGATCGCAATCGGTAATGGCAATGGAAAGCAATCGCGGGACACAAATTGACAAATTTTCTCCCCACAAGTGTCCCACGAATGCTTTCCATTGACCCATAATTATTGTAATATATCAGTGGAATATTTGTTTTTGTAATTATTATCAAGGCGATGAAAGACGAACCTTATTTTTACCTTATTAAAAAACAAACACGGATAATACGGGGAATTTTAAACGCGG
>JAITAZ010000499.1 GCA_031283825.1 Planctomycetaceae bacterium
CGTTGCGAACGAGTACCGTCGGTTACTAAAGGTCAATATGGTAAAACAAAATTTAACGATCAAGGTAAAAACCCCGGCGACGTATGGGGCGATATAAAACAACTGACCTACAAATCAAAAGAATTAGTTAATCGGAAAGCATTAAACACAATTCAAAAACCAGAACGTTTAATGGAACGTCTCATTAAAGCAAGCTCCAATGAAAACGATCTTGTTCTCGATCCATTTGCCGGCGTTGGAACTGTTCCTGTCGTCTGTAAAAAATTAAGACGAAATTTTATCGGCATTGAACAAAATTCTGATTTTGTCAAAATTGCACAACAAAGAATCAACGCTGTAGAAAATGAAACAAAAACATTATTGAAATATGGGACATGAAATTTACCGTAAAATTATAGACTTGGTTTTAAAAGCGGCAGAAATCGCGCGATCAATTGGAATTAGTAATATATTGCAACCCGGATTGGTCAAGGAGATGATTATTGCAGATATTTTAGGACACAAATTGATTCATTTAAAACGCAATGCGGATGCTTGTGCGATGGATAATCCAAATGAATTGTATGAATATTTGTCATGTAAAGAAGGCGGTTCGGGACAACTTGATCGAATGTTAAAAAGTCCGCCGGAGAAACGAGCGGAGTCGCTTGCCAGAATAACTCGTAATAGTATGATTTATTTTGCAGTATTTTACGAAAGCGAACAAACAAAATGTAAAGTTATTTACGAAATCAAACCAGATGTTTTACTTGAAGAAGCTGAACGACAACTTGACCGAAGTTCCAATACAATTTCTCATGTCGGGTTTACGGAGGCTTGGGCAAGTAAAAATGGCAAAATTGTCTATCAAAATAAAGAATAAAATATTTACAAGTAATTTTTTTCTTATCAAAGAATATCCCATTTGAATATAATAAAAACAAATTTAATTTTCATCTCTGGATATTTTGAAACAAAAAAATCTGTGCCAAGATGGACTTGATTTAATTCCCTACATCGCCGTAGTAGGCGCAAAAGAATCAGAATCAAACACCGTCGCCCTAAGAAACAGAAAAGATGGAGAACAGGGAGAAATCGAAGTCGAGAAAGTAATTGAACAATTGAAGGAAGAGATTAGAGAAAGAAGGTTGTGATAAATATTAGTAATTTTCAAATTAATAATATTGAGAGACTTATGATGTGAGTGTTGAGTCGCTGATTATAATATTATTGCGATAGTTTAAAAATAGTTTTTGTACGAGAGAAATTATGTCAACTTATGAAAAAATAAATTTCAAAATTCCAGAAGAGAGTTATGATTATAGGGAGTGTTCGGACTACGTTATAAAGGAAATTGTCGGATACAAGGCTTATGATCTGAAATATTTGTCTTCTAACGATATTAGTTATAATCCCGCTCTTGGCACGGGACAAATTCAGATTAAAGATATTCATTATGTAACGATTTCGTATCGTAATGTTTGGGAATTTTGTCAACTAATTGATGAAAAATATATGGCGTCGAGCAAACGTACCTTTAACGATTGGATTAAACTTGCAAAACAAAACAAGTGGATAAAATTTGATGAGTAAGATAGAAATTATTTGCGGCGATTCTCTTTTGGAGATGAGAAAAATTTCTGACGAGTCGGTTGACTTAATTATTGCCGATCCGCCTTATAATTTGGGCAAAGAATATGGTAATTCGTCGGACAGTCAGCGTTTTGCGGACTATTTGGATTTTACGCGACGATGGATAACAGAAAGTAAACGTGTTTTGCGAATAAATGGGACAATTTACGTGTTCGTTGGTTTCCGTATGATTTCGTATGTTTATCAAATACTGGAACAAGAATTAAAGATGAATTTTGTCAACTGGATTTGTTGGCATTACACACAAGGAATCGGTAAGACAAAAGGATTTTCGCCGCGTCATGATGATATATTGATGTTTACGAAGTCTCATAATTATTATTTTAATTTGGATGCGGTGCGGATTCCGCAAAAGTATTATCGTTCAATTAATAATATGCGAGGGGCGAATCCCGGAGATGTTTGGGAATTTTCGCATGTTCATTATTGCAATGAAAATAGACAACAACATCCTACTCAAAAACCCGAAGGCTTAATTGAGCGAATGATTTTAGCGTCGTCGAAATATGGCAATGATATTTTAGACCCATTTGCAGGCAGCGGGACAACTCCGCGAGTTTGTCAACAAACTGGTCGAAACTGTACGGGAATTGAAATCAATTCTCAGTACGTTGCGATGATTAAGCAACGATTAGAGAGTTCTTTTACTGGTTTTGACAGTATTGATCCTAGAATGGAGCGGGTTCCGGGCGATCTTAATGATCCGCAGTTACGTCGGGAGTATCTTGAAAATCATGTTAATTGGTTTTTGGATAATCATCAGAATCAGGAATCTCGCTTTTGGTCGGATGTCGCGAACAAGTACGATCTGCCGGTTGCCAAACGCTCAAAGTTCAACGATAAAACAAAACAGACATTGTTCAACATAGACGA
>JAITAZ010000526.1 GCA_031283825.1 Planctomycetaceae bacterium
TGCCCTTTCAGGGCGTAGGATTTTTTGCCCGTGCGTGAACAGTTACCGTTATTTTGTAGGGTATTTTGTTTGGGTTATCCCAATTTTTAAGCTTAACAAAGCACTAGTTACAAAACAAATATTCCGCTGATATATTACAAAAAAAATAATTCCACTGATATATTACCAGAAATAATAGTGTAATATTTCAGATAAAAATAGAAAAAACTTATGGCAAAAATAGAAGGGTTTCGAGTAAAAAATTTCAAGTCGTTGAAGGATGTTACGCTTGGACGGCTTTGGAATCAACAACAAGCTCAACCGTTGGCGCCGTTGACCGCAGTCATTGGTAAAAATGGAGTCGGCAAAAGTACGTTGTTTGACGCATTCGGTTTTTTGGCAGACTGTTTGAAAATCGGAGTCGAAGAAGCGTGCGACGCTCACGGTCGCGGCGGATTCGATAGAATTCGATCACAACGACAAAATAAACCAATCGAATTTGAAGTATATTACAGAGAAAATTCTAAAACGAGTCCAATTACTTACGAGCTGTCAATAGGACTCGATAAACAAGATAGACCTTGCGTTTTCAAAGAACGACTCCGACAACGCCGAAGCGGACAAGGAAATTATGGTCAACCGTATTCATTTTTAGCGTTAGACAACGGAAAAGGAATCGTATGGAAAGGCGAAACAAAAGGTTTTCAAATTGACGAAACGCAAAATAATTTTGACCTCGCAAGTTTGATCAAAAATATCAAATCTAAAACGGGCAAAGCCAAAGAGGAATCTAAAAAAACCGAGTTGGTTGAATTAGATGATAATCGTAAATTGGGTATTGCAACTTTGGGTTCGCTTAAACAGCATCCGCGTATTTCGGCGTTTCGTCGATTTATTGAAGGTTGGTATTTAAGTTATTTTACGCCGGACGCGGCACGAAGTATGCCGCTTGCGGGTCCGCAAAAGCATCTTAATATTCACGGCGATAATCTTGGGAATGTCGTTCAATTCATGGAACGCGAGCATCCGAAACAATTTCAAAATATCTTACAACGAATCGCGAATAAAATTCCCGGAATAAATAAAATCGATACAGAAAAAACCAACGACGGAAGACTACTACTCCGATTTAACGACAAAGGTTTTCATGACCCGTTTTATTCGCAGCAAATGTCGGACGGGACGCTTAAAGTATTTGCTTATTTATTATTGCTCGACGACCCGACACCGCCGCCGTTTTTGTGTATTGAAGAGCCGGAGAATGGTTTGTATCATAAATTGCTGGAAACGCTCGCGCTAGAATTTCGCGAACATGCAACGGATCGCGAAGACGGCTCGCAAATTTTTATTACGACTCATCAGCCTTACTTGGTTGACGCGCTAGAGCCGTCGGAAGTGTGGATATTGGAGAAAGGTCAAGACGGTTTTTCTGTTATTAAAAGAGCGAATGAAATACAGATCGTGAAAAACCTAGTGGATTCCGGTTTACCTTTGGGCGGATTATGGTACAGCGATTATTTAGATAGGAGATAATTTATGCATTTTGAAATTCTCGTAGAAGACCAATCGGGAAAGAAGGCTTTGGAAATTCTTATTCCCAAAATTATCGGAGACGAGCATACGTTTAATATTCATTCGTACAAAGGTATTGGACGAATACCGAAGAATCTTAAAGGTAATCCGGCAAATATAAGCAAACGAATTTTATTAGAGCGGTTGCCGAAATTGTTAGAGGGTTATGGAAAAACGTTTTTTCATTTGCAGAACGAAAATTATTCGGCGGCTGTAATAGTTATTTGCGACTTGGACGATAAATGTTTGAAAGCGTTTCGAGCTGAATTAAATGTTATTCTTGACAACTGTAATCCGAAACCGACAACTCGTTTTTGTATTGCAATTGAGGAAGGCGAGGCGTGGTTTCTTGGCGACATACCGGCGATCAAAGCCGCTTATCCTAAAGCGAAAAATAATTTTTTGAGTAAGTATCAAAATGATTCCATTTGCGGAACTTGGGAATGCTTGGCGGACGCAGTTTACAAAGGCGGTGCTGTAACGCTTGCGTCAAAAGGTTGGCAAGCCGTAGGAAGAGAAAAATCACTATGGGCGGAAAATATCTGTCCAAAAATGAATATCGAAAATAACAACTCGCCAAGTTTTAATTATTTGATACAAAAATTAAAAGAATTGTTGTAACGATAATTGGTAATATTTCAGTGGAATTTTTATTTTGTTTTTGCAACTAGTTGTAGTTTTTTGTAACCGTTCACGGTTTTCAAATTCGGAATTAAAGTATTTTGGTAATTGTTTACGTGAAAAAAGTATATTCCGTTGCCCTTTCAGGGCGTAGGATTTTCTCTTGTGCATGAACGGTTACGATAATTTTTTTGGGGGGACTTAGGGGACATTGGGGACGTTCTTGTTTGAAATCTGGGGTTGATGACTCATGAGAAATACTGAAAAAAATCTCTCTGTAAAAAATAATCCCAGATCAGGTAGGCGACCTTTCGCCGAAAGGTCGCGTTGACGAAGGCAACGATAAAAAGGATTCGACAATAATTAAAATCATTTCAACTTTACCGTCGGCTACCGACGACGCTACATTTCGGCGAAAGGTCGCCTACCTGAGTCGGCGGTCGCCTACCAGATCTGGGGCAACCAGTGCGTAACATGAGTTCGTAATAATTTTTTTCCATTGCCCTGAAAGGGCGTAGGATTTTTTCTCTTGTACGTGAACGGTAACAAAAATAATATGGTTTTAGAAAACGCTAAAGCAAAAATTCAACAAAAAACCTAATTCTGATTATTCGATCTGATTCTTGTTATTTA
>JAITAZ010000554.1 GCA_031283825.1 Planctomycetaceae bacterium
CCAGCTTTCAGAACAATCAGTAAATTAGCAAAAGAACGATTAAATTAAGAGAAAAATTTCGTAATATATCAGTGGAATATTTTTAACACGTATGAATATTGTACAACCAACCTCATTACCTCATTATTCGTTTACGTTTTTAATGAGGTAATGAGGTTGGTGTGGGGAGGCGGTAATTGATCTGGTAGGCGACCTTTCGCCGAAAGGTCGCGTCGGCGTTAGCCGACGGTAAATCTGAAATGATTTTAATTATTGTCTAATCCATTTTATCGTTGCCTTTGGCAACGCGACCTTTCGGCGAAAGGTCGCCGACCTGAGTCAGCGGTCGCCTACCTGATCTGGGGTAGCAAGTGCGTAACATGAGTTTTTAAAATAAAAAACAAGTCGCTCGTTCATAATTGATCGAGCGACTTGTGAATTTTTTTACAGGTTTTATCCTGTTTTTAGAGTTTGATTTTTAAACCCTATAGAAGAAGTCGAATACCTGTAACCGATTTGCCGCAATTCATTGGGACGCGGCATGTCGGCGATTAGCCCAGGAATTAAACGAGTTCTTTCTTTGAACCGATCAAAGTTCTCAATCTTTCCACCAGTAACGATGAATCAAAAGGTTTTTTGAAAGTTTCATTTAGGTTTGAGCGATCAAAACTCATGGTACTTCCATCGTCTGGAAATAGCCCAATTAAAACGATTTCTGAAAATTCATTATTTCTTCTCAGGTTGTCGACGATCTGTTTTGCTTCCATTTTTCCGATTGAGTAATCAGCGATAACGCAATCGGGGTGGAAACTTTCAGCTTGGATTCCGGCATCGAAACCGCTAGTTGCGACTGCCAAACGGAATGCTTTCTCGATAGAAAACTCCCGTTTTAGATTCTCAATTAGGATTTGATCTTGGGCGACAATAAGTACCTTCGCCAGAGTCTCATCTTCGAGGTCTCCGAGCGGCATTCCATGCTCCTTAAGGAACTTAATTAAATATTCGCGCGGAATCCGACGGTCTTGAGACCCGGGTATGCGGTATCCCTTTAATCTGCCGGAGTCGAACCACTTACTTACAGTACGCGGTGCAACTTTACAGATTTTGGCGACCTGACCAGTTGTAAAAACCTTCATTGCAGGTTCTCCGATATTCTTGCTTTTCTACTCTTCTTTGTTTCGGACACTCTCCTTTTATTATTGCCCGAAACAGCAACCGCCCTAGTTAAATCCGAACAAAATATCAGCAATATCCGTATCGCTAATTCATCCGAAATACTGGGGTAGGGCTAACAATTTACACGCTTCTTCTTCTCTGGGTTTATTCCAGATTCAAAACCGACGAGTCCCTCCGCCAGCTTTTCACCACAATCATCGGCAACTTCAACTGAATGAAATAAGGAATAATCAAAAAATATTTCATCCTGATCATTATCAGTATAAACTACACAGACCTAATTACGCATCTAAATCATACTAACCATCGGAAGTTAGATTCAATAAAAACCTCGATAAGCAAAAACAAAGAATAAATGTTAAATCTTGCCTATTTTAAATTTTTTTCGACTTTTATAAAATTTTTGTAAATTTGTTAAAAAGAAATATGGTAAATATTCAGTTGAAAAAATTTTTTTAAGGCGACAAAGGCGACACTGTTGTTTGAAATCGTAGATTAATGACTCAAAAGAAATCGCTCTTGAGTTTTCTCAAACAGATTTTAAACACAAACGTCCTCTTTGTCCTCATTTGTCATCTCCAAAAAAACATCAACTGAATTACTATAATCTGGGACGGCGGTTGATAAATTATTTTGTATTGTTAGAATGTTCGCGTTTGATTTGCGTTAGAAATTATGGTTTGAGCGTGAGTCGTAATGTTTTGTTTTGTGTTTTGGTTGAATTGTAACATTATATTGTACAAGATTGTACGGGAAGCGTTTAGGAAAATGAAATATTTACGCGGGTTGCTTGCGTTGGAAGATGGTCGTTGTTTTGGCGGTAGGTCGTTTGGACATGAGGGAATTGCGGCGGGTGAAGTTGTTTTTAATACGTCGATGACGGGTTATCAAGAAGTAATAACTGACATGTCATACGCCGGACAGATAGTTGCGATGACTTCGCCGCAAATAGGAAATACTGGATTTAACGCGGAAGATTACGAATCTCAATCTCCTCGACTTTGTGGTTTCTTGGTGCGTGAATTTTCTGAGCATTATTCTAATTGGCGGGCGAGCGAGGGACTTGACGAGTTTTTTAAGCGTAGCGGAATAATAGCGATTTCAGGAATCGACACGCGCACGCTAACGATGCATTTGCGGAATCGCGGTTTATTAAGAGCTGTAATCGCAACTGGAGACTGGGATTCCGCCGAGTTAATTAAAATAGCAAAAAATTCGCCGCGTCTGGAAGAACTCGATCTCGTTGGACAACTCTCCGCGCAAAAAACGTTTGAGTGGAAAGAAAAGTGTAATTGGATTTCCGAAAAATATTGCAATGCCGGCGATTATCTTAAAAAACGAAATAGATTAAAACGCATTGTGGTTTATGATTTTGGAGTGAAACAAAATATTTTGAGGTCTCTTTTATCGCTGGTAACGGCGGGAGAAAATTTAGACGAAAGCGAAAATAAAAATTGCGGTAAAGTTATTGTTGTTCCATCTTCGACGACAGCGGAAGAGGCGTTGGAGTTGAAACCGGATGGAATTGTGTTGTCGAATGGACCCGGCGATCCGGCTAGACTTGATTCTATTGTGGGCGAAATAAAAAAATTAATTGGTAAAGTTCCGATATTTGGAATTTGTCTTGGTCAACAACTTCTTGGTCGTGCTTTTGGGGCGACGACATTCAAAATGAAATTTGGTCATCGCGGCGCGAACCAACCTGTGTTGAACAAGCGAACTGGCAGAGTTGAGATTACGTCTCAGAATCATAGTTTTTGTATTGATCCAACGAGTTTACCGAAATGCGTGGAGGTTTCTCATATAAACTTAAATGATGGAACGGCGGAGGGGATGTATCATTTGGAGTATCCGATTTTTTCTGTTCAATATCATCCAGAAGCCGCCGCCGGTCCGCACGACGCGACATATCTATTTGAACAATTCATATTCGGCGAATAATAAATGTAGTAATATATCAGCGGAATTTTTGAAACTAATATTTCTTCGAATTATGTTTTCTTAATTTTCTACGATTTTTCTGCGTTATAAATTTTCCGCTGAAATATTACTAACTCATGTTACGCGCTTGCTGCGAGTTTTATTTTTTTAGTAACCGTGAACGGTTACAATAATTTTTTGGGGGGATGTTGGGGACAAAGGGGACGTTGGGGACATTGGGGACGTTTTTGTTTGAAATCTTGGGTTGATGACTCAGGAGATAATACTGAAAAAAATCTCTCTTTTAAAAAGGCTAATGTCTTCTGTTGAGTCATTAATC
>JAITAZ010000576.1 GCA_031283825.1 Planctomycetaceae bacterium
GGGACTTTACCGTATGCTAAAGCATACGGTTAATAAAGTGTCGTCCCTAGCGGGACGGAAGAATCTACGATTCAACGAAAATACAATGCTGTTACAATTATTCCACTGATATATTACGAAAAAAATAATATGGTTTTAAAAAGCCAAAGATAATTTTTTGGGGGGACTTAGGGGACAAAGGGGACGCTGGGGACACTGGGGACGTTCTTGTTTGAAATATGGGATTAATGTCTCGGGGGGACAAAATTTAAAGAAAAAAATTTCTCTTTTTAAAAAGCTGTTTTTTTTTATTGAGTCGTTAATCATGGTTTTTAAAAATACCGTGAACAGTTACAATTTCGTAATAATTTAAATGCAATTTATTTAGCTCAGAATGACGCTAACTAAAAAATAAAACTCGCAGCAAGTGCGTAACATGAGTAATTTCTCTAGTTCGCTTTATTCATTGACTGCTTACTTGAAACTTATGAAATTAAAATTAGACTATTATGAATCTCTAAAAAAATTATTTTTTATGTAATATTTTGATGAAAAATTTCGTTGAAATATTAAATTTAATTTGGTTATTTATGAATTTTTGTTACGAAAAATATGAGACTTACTCCATTAAAGATTTCGGAATATAAGCGCGAGGGTCGTAAGATTGCGATGTTGACGGTTTACGATTATGCGGGCGCGCGGATTTTAGACGAGGCAGGAATTGACGTTTTGCTTGTTGGCGATAGTTTAGGTAATGTATTTCAAGGTAAATCTACGACGTTGCCGGTTACGTTGGACGAGATAATTTATCATGCTGAGATAGTTTCTAGAGCTGTTTGTAATGCGTTGGTGGTTGTTGATTTACCTTTTCCTTATTGTCAACTTGGTTCTTCGGATGCGATTCGGGCGGCGGCGCGTATTTTTAAGGAGACTGAAGCTGACGCGGTAAAAGTCGAAGGCGGCAAGAATCGTGCCTCGATTATTGCAGCGCTTATTGATGCCGGCATTCCGGTTATGGGACATTGTGGATTATTGCCTCAGAGCGTTCATCAATCGGGCGGTTTTTTTATTCAGCGTCAGAGGGACAATTTGTTAGCCGACGTTAAAGCAATCGAAGACGCTGGAGCTTTTGCGATTTTGCTTGAGTGTGTAACGTCTGAAATCGCAAAAGAAGCAACAGAAATATTAAAAGTTCCGACAATAGGTATTGGCGCAGGCAAAGATTGCGATGGACAAGTTCTAGTTTTCCACGATGTCTTCGGATATGTCCCTCCAGAAAACAAACGTCCACCAAAACACGTAAGACAATACGCCGACTTAAAAACAATTATCACTGAAGCCGCAAAAAATTATATCAACGATGTACATAATGCAAATTTTATAATTAAATAACTCATGTTACGCACTTGCTACTCCAAACAGGTAGGCGACCAGATCTGGGGTAGCAAGCGTTTAACATGAGTGAGTGAATAATTGTAACTATTCAGTTTCAGTAAAATATTTCAGCGGTATTTTAATTTTGCTAATTTCCTGCGACAACTCCTCTTGAGTTTACGATTTTTGCCGTTCCGTTTTTTAGATTGTATTCAATCCTTTGAGCTGGAATCGTTCCTTGCGACGACGTTGTTATTCTAGCGTTGTTTAGTTCGTTGCCCTCAAGAGTTACTTGACTTTTCGCTTGATTGAATTTTATCGTTTGAGCTCTTCCATAAAGCGATCTGTTTTCGCCTTCAATTGTTGCGTTTTCTATTGCCGTCAACTCTACAAAGTTTTTTTCTTTCAAAACAGGATCCGGCATCTGAACTAATCTCAACTCTTCGCACTTTAACAAATATCCTTTCTTTGTTGCCAAGTTTAATTGATCCCTTTCTACTCTCTCATCCCACGTCGAAACCGGACACAACACCGCATCAATATGACCGCGCATCGTCGCCGACTTATGAGTCTTCGACGACATCCCTTGAATATGATCATAAAACCAAATACACAAAAAAAGAATCGACTCGCGATTATTAACATTGACATTATTTACATTATTAACATTCGCATTCCTCGCCCCGCCGGATAAAACGTCAAATCCATTTTTTGGATCAGAAAATGCGTTGTCCGTTTCAAGAAAAGTTGATCGAATCAATCCCGGTCCTTTAGCGAAAAATTCATCCGTTTCGAGTCTAATCTCAACTGCGTCGAACTCTGCCCAGTCAAATGACTTGCGTAACCCGTTTTCAAACTTTTCACTTTTCATAACAACGTCAATCGCACACCCGACCCGTTCCGGTTTAATTGTTACGTCAGACTTATCGTCAAAAAGCGAAACATAACGATTCGTAAAAATCTGCATCACGTCGCAATGAATCTCGCGATCTTCCATCAACGCCAAAACTCGATTACCGTTTTTGTCGGGAACTCCTTTAAACGAAATTATATTTCCGTCAAAATACATTTCCTTATTCCACTGTACAAGAATTCTACTATCGCCCTCTTGACGCTTGCTCTGCTCAAATTGATTATTACTAAGTTGCGCCGACGTCGGCGTTGCTGTCGTTTGATTTCCGGCATTCATCAAAACTCCGCTTGATGCCTTTTTCGATTTCGCGTCGGCAAGAAGTCTCCCCGCTCCGACAATTTTTATTACGTTTTCTGCGCGAAAAATATACACGTGCATCGCCCTGATTTGCGCGCCTTTTCCGGTAAATATTGCTTCACGCATATCTTTTCCCGTAATATAGATAACAGTATTCGGCGCTGACGGATACCAGACGTAAACCTCTTCGCCTGTTATCTCGATTAAATCGTTTCCCGCAGTTTGATTAACTTTCTCGACAATCCTAACATTCCCGCCGATCCAAAGTCGTTGTACTTGCGAAGTCCTTTCGCCTTGTAAAACGCTCATCTCCATTTGATCGCCCGTTATTGCGTAAATCGAATTAGGATTACTCGGTTGAAAACCCAACAGATTTTGCGAACGCACGCTCTTGACCTCCGGTTGCGGAATCGACGTAACTCGCGAATTAACGCCAGACGAATTGACTCCATTTACGCCATTTACGCCGTTGATTCCATTTGCATTGACACCGTTTGAGGTCATTGTCGGCGAGAGATTATTTGACGGATTAACAATCGATTGATTCGCAATTGACGGATTGGCAATTAAATTATTGGCGGTCGGATTATTCGTAACGAAATTATTTGCGGCGAGCGGATTATTTTGCGCAACGATAATTCCGTTTGGTCTTGGCAATTCGACGACGGGCGGCATGTAGGGCATGAATTGTTCGGGACGTTTCTGCAACTGATTATACTGGACAAGTTTAATCGACGATTCAGAATCGACATTTGCTCGCGACGGCTCGATTGCAACGGCTTGAGAAATCGGCGAGTGTTGCATTTGAATTGTTGCGAGCGGCGATTGCATAATTTTCGTTACGTTATTTCCCGATAACGGACGATTAAAAAATATGTTCAATCTTTGTACGTCGCATGTTCCGTTTTGATTTTCGAAATGCACGTTGTTTAGCACAATCGCGCTTTCGGGAATTAGCGTGTTATTGCTATTGCCGAAATTTCCATTAGATATATTTCCGCCGCCGGCATTTCCGGTTTGAGCGTTAGTTTTTTCAGCGTTATCTTGTGATTTATTCTTTTCCGGCGGCGTTGGTTTCTCTTCGATATTGCACCAGAGTTGTAAAATTTCGGCGGTCATTTTTCCGAAATCTTCGACGTCGAGCGTTACTCCGCCGCGTAAATCGAAAAGGATTCTTTTGGCGTTGTTTGGTTCGGGCGAGATTTGAAGTATGTTCCAAGTCAGATGAATTTGTTTCAGATTTGTTTCGTTTCCATTTCCGTTTGCGTTTCCATTTCCATTTCCGTTTGCGTTTGCATTTGCGTTTTCGATTGCGTTTCCGATTAGTCCGTCGAGTCTTCCTTTTCCGCTTGAATTTAATATTCCGAATTCGCCTGATTTGCCGATAGTATAAAGAAAACCAAGTTCAGATTGGATGGCGTAACGATTTTGTAGCGTGATTTTTACGCTGTCGGACGCTTCGGTTTTTTTCTTTGGATTCTCCGGCGACGCGCCGGCAACTTCTTGTGGATTATCGGTCAACGCGGTTTCGACAGCGATTAAATTTTCTTTAATGTCGTATAGAATCCGGTCGCCTTCCATTATCAAACCGCCGCCTTGAACGCTGCGTAATCGTGCAGGAACGCCCGCTTTGCCGAACACTTCCATTTTCGCAGGTTGTAAATTGTCAAAATTTGTAAGACTAGTTTTCTCGTTGGAAATTTGCTTTTGTTTTTGTTCTTGTTTTGGATTTTTAATTGAACTCTGAGCTTGTTTCGACTGTAAATTTGACTCTGGTTGAAAATTTATGTGCATTAATTCGCCGTTTAGAAAATCCTTTGTCGAATTTGGATTTGTTCGTATAACTTCGACATTTCCGTTGAATGCAGCCGTCCATCCTCCGTTTTGTTCATCGATTTCAAAAATAAATTCGCGTTGACAAGTAACGTCGAATTTTGTTACAGAGTCAATTTCAGATTTAGTCGTAATTTGATTTTCCTTTTCATGCGGAATAGTAATTTGCGTTGACGAGTATAGAGTAGTAATTTTTTCGTTTGATGAATCGGCGGAGGGTTGAATTGTTTCGAGATTATTATTTGCCGGATTGGTTGCGGTTTTGGCGTCCGTTTTATTTTTGGCGGATTTTTCAGGAAATATAAGATTGAGAAATTTCAGAGTTTCCAGACGCATGACGGCAAATTCTTTTTGCGGTTTTTTTTGATTATTGTCGTTGTTTTTATTGTTATTGTTGTTGTTATTATTTTTGTCTGCTTTTAGAGCGATTGTCATTCGCGAGCCTTCGCCGGAGTTTAGACCGAGTTTGAATTTTACGTTATCTTTTATTGCATAAATTAGAGTTTCGGTCGGGTTTTCAACGATTGCGATATCAGAAGTTTCGATAATCAAGTCGTCTTGTGTTCCGATTTCTTTCATTCCGCTTTTGATAGTAACTTTTCCGAGTAGTCGTCCTCCGATCATTTTTGGCAGAGGAAATTTACTGAAATTTACGTCGTCGTCGAATTTAATTTCTGCCATTTCGTTTGTTCTCATGACGATTGCTCGGCGGCATTGTTCTTCTTGATTGAGATTTTCTTCTTCCGGCAGAATGATAAAAGTGCAAGGTTGTAATCGGACGACGTCGGATTCGATAATTTCTTGTTGGAACAAGACGATAGTATTATTGTTTCGAAGAATTTTAGGTCGAGTTTGAGGATTTAGTTCCCAATTATTTTCATCGAATAGGGAGAGAAAAGGAGTCAATTCGTCTGCGATTGTTGCGGCGGTTTCGATTGTACCGACAGATTTGATTGTTCTCTCCGGCAAAACAAGAGGTACAATCGCCCAACCGTACAAAAAGTACAGCAACAACAAAACAGGAAAACTTAATGCCGTTATTACTTGACGTGACAAATTAGTAAATATTGTTAATGATCAATTAGATTTTTTAGTAATATGTCAGTGGAGTGAAATTTTTATTTTGTTCCTTGTGTCCCTCAATGTTGATTTGAAACTATCATGTCTCCAAAGTCCCCTTTGTCCTCTTAAAAAAAAACAGCGAACTAAATCGTGAATCTCTAAAAACTCAAATTTTATTGATAATTTTGCAAAAAATAAATTTTAATCTGATTATTTTCTACCGAAAAAAAACCAACTATTTGTTACTGTTCAAAATATACAATGACTCTTAATCAAGCAACTTTTAAATTTTCTGTTTGGTTTGAACTTTGTTGCCAGATTGAATTTGATTCTGGGATAAATTCTATAACGTCAGTTATGTCGATTAGACCGAGTGGTATTCCGTTATTTGTTATTACAGGTAATTCGCTGATTCTTTTTTTTGCCATTAGGGCGATTGCGTCGAACATTTTTGTACCGGAGATTACGGTAGTTGGCGAAGTTGTCATTACGTCTTTGATTTTTGAATCGAGTTTATATTCGTTGTGTTTTTCGAATAATTTTGCGAGGTCGCTATCGGTGAAAATACCTACGAGATTCCCTGATTCGTTTGTGATTAGAATAGCGCCGCTTCGTCTTCCTGCGATAGAATGTTTTATGAAAACTTCTCTGATGGTTTCGTTTTGCGGGGCGACGCGGCATTGATTTATATTTCTGATGTAATCATCGACGCAACTGAGTTTTCGTCCGAGTGCGCCGCCCGGATGAAATTTTGCGAAGTCGTTGAAGTTGAATCCGCGTAATTCGCTGACGACGAAAGCGAGGGCGTCTCCGATTGCCAGTATTGCTGCTGCGCTGGAGCTTGGGGCGAGTTTGAGTGAATCGGCTTCGTCGATTTTTCCGATTGGAATAACTATTTCGGCGAATTGTGCGAGTGTGTTTTGGGTTGAACTTGTGATTGCGATGATAGGAATATTGAAATTTCGGATGGAAGGCAAAATTCGCGTAATTTCTTCTGTTTCACCGCTTTGGGAGAGGATGACGGCGGTATCGTTTTTATTGAATCGTCCCAAGTCGCCGTGAATTGCTTCGGACGGGTGAACAAAGTGAGCGGGTGTTCCGGTTGAGGCGAGAGTTGCAACAATTTTTTGTCCGATGAGTCCGGCTTTACCGATTCCGATGACGATTATATTTCCTTTGCAGGCGAGGATATGATTTACTGCGTTATAAAATCTTTCGTCGAGATTATTTGCCAGTGATTGGATAGCTGCGGCTTCGTCGGTTAAAATTTTTCGACCGAGTGAAACAACGTTTTTCTCTTCCATCGACGTCAAAGCCGACAGATTAGTTTGGGAAGATTGCATGATTTATATTTGAGTTAAGGTTAATAAAAAATTTTGAGACGTCAATTTTTGATAATAATTTGACGCGCGGATCAATAAAATCAGCGTAGTGTACAAATTCTTTAAAAATCAAGCAAGAGCAAAAAATCGCAAAGCGGTTCGGAATTTATTGAGAAAAATTTATAAAGAAAATTTTCAAAGACTTTTTGAGGTAATAATTATTCTGAAAAAAAATCTCTCTCTTTTAAAAAGGCTGTTGTTTTCTGTTGAGTCGTTAATCATGGTTTTTAAATTAGGGTGTCCCCTAAGTCCCCGTTGTCGCCAATGTCCCCCCAAAAAATAATATGGTTTTTAAAAATCCGTGAACGGTTACGAAATTCTCTACAACTACAACTATCTACTTTAAACGGTTAGAGATTTTTATTAGTTGCCAAAAAGCAATCGCGAATCCGCTTATTGTTCCGATTATTGCAAAAACTACTACTGTTCCGAGTAGATAATCAAGTCCGACTCCGAGCAGAAGCGGGATTATCATTTCGAATCCGATATTCGATATTTGGGCGGCAATTGCATAAGTTTTGTAGATTGAAATGTCGTCTTGCGATTCAGGATTTTTGACGTCCGAATTTAATTCATTTGCCGAGTCGAATTCAGACGATGATTTATTGTTACAATTATTATTCATTTTTTATTTACGGTTGAAATATTACCAAAAACTTAATTCCGAATTTCACAATTACTACTATATTAGGGAAAACATGAATGGTCAATAATTGCGTGAAGATACGAGTTGCGTCGGCAGACGATGCAGATTTAATTTTACAGTTTATTTACGAGTTGGCAGAGTACGAACAATTAACGGATTCCGTCCAGATAACCGAACCGGTTTTACGCGATTGGATTACACGCGGCGAAATAGAAGTTCTAATAGCTGAAATTTCCGGCAAACCCGTTGGATTCGCGCTTTACTATTTTACCTATTCGACATTTCGCGGCGCGACAGGAATTTATATCGAAGATTTATTTATTCGACCAGAATTTCGTCGAAATGGAATCGGCACGATGTTTTTCCGTGAAATTGCGTCAAGGGCAAAGTCGCGAGGTTGTTTTAAAATCGATTGGATGGTGTTGAATTGGAACGAAAAAAGCATCGAATTTTACAAGAAACTAGGCGGTCGTCCAATCGATGACTGGACAACATATCGACTAGACGTCAAACAATTTTAATTTGAAAATAATCTAATGGAATTAGAATTAGTTAAATGGCTTCGGTCTGAATCTGGAATGGAACTTTTGGGCGACGATGCGGCGGCGGTTGACGGCAAAGTATTTACTGTTGACATGCTAACAGAAGGCGTAGATTTTATTCTTTCTGAAGTTGAGCCGGAACTTATTGGTCGTAAATCTCTCGCTGTGAATTTGAGCGATATTGCCGCGATGGGTGCAAAACCTGAATCTGTACTTGTTGCGATTTCTTTTCCTTGCGGCGATTCGGCGGAGAATTTATCTCTTGCAAAAAAATTGTATTCAGGGATGAAACCGTTGTTGGAAAAATATGACGTCAAAATACTTGGCGGCGATACGAATTGTTGGGACAATGGTTTAGTTATTTCTATTACGGCGATTGGTTCGATATTGCCGCAAGGCGTACTTAAACGTTCCGGTGCAAAAGCCGGCGATTCGATTCTTGTTACTGGAGAACTTGGAGGCAGTATTTTAAGTCGTCAATTTTTATTTGAGCCGCGAGTTTTTGAGTCAATTTATCTTAATCAAAATCATTCGATTCATGCGGCGATTGATATTAGCGATGGTTTAGCGATTGATCTTTATCGTCTTGCTGTCGAAAGCAATTTAGGCGCGATTTTATATTCTGATAATATTCCAATTTCAAAAGACGCAATAATTTGTTCGCGAAATTCAGGACGCAAACCGATTGAACACGCTTTATCAGACGGAGAAGATTTTGAACTAATTCTTGCTGTTCCGCCGGAAGAATCAACAAGACTAATAGAATCTCAACCGTTATTAAATCGTTTTGGAACGAGATTATTTTCAATTGGAAAATTCACAGACGACAAAAAAATGTTAATTAAAAATTCAGACGGAATAATAAAAAATCTAGAATGTAAAGGATTCGTACACAAGTAAGAAAATTAGTAACCGTTCACGTTCAAAAGAAAAAAAATCCTTCGCCCCGAAGGATTTTTTTTATCGTGCGTGAACGGTTACGATTATCGTTACTCCAAAGTTTCCCCGTCATATTTGATAGCCCCGTTAAATATGATGGGGGAGATTGTCTTGTTGCTATCATATTTCACGGATTTTGTGTAATTTGGTCTTAAAAACTAG
>JAITAZ010000595.1 GCA_031283825.1 Planctomycetaceae bacterium
TCGTCCCTAGCGGGACTTTTAAATGTGTTATTGCTGTTACCGTATGCTAAAGCATACGGTTAATAAAGTATTGTCCTTGCAGGACAATGAAAAATAAAATTGTCCAGTAAAATTATTCCGCTGATATATTACCAATTTTTATTAAAACCGCGTAGCGGTTTCACAAAATAGCGATGGGTAAAAATTCACTAGAATTTTCATCCATCGAAAAAAATCACGTTACGAATTTATTTTCGACTATTTTGGAGTTGTTCCTACGGGACAAGGTTGATTTTTTGATTCAAATTAAAATTTTCTCCGTGTTCTCTGTGGTTAAAAATGAATTTTTAGTGATTCCCAATTGTCTATCACTGAATCGATATGTGTTTTTACCTAATATTTTATGTAATTCATTTGCATAATTATCAAATAAAAAGCATGTTACAGTTTTGAATTGATAGCTTTACAAAAAGTTTTGGAATCAATTTTACACACCCTAAATTATGGGCGTAGGAAATTTTTCTCTTGTGCGTGAACGGTTATATTTCAACAGACTCTAATTGCCTTAATTCCTAGCAATTGAGCCAACTTCTCCAAGTCTGACGCAATATGACCAACGCCAATCGCACAATGATGCGCCGGTCCATGACTACACCATGCATCAATAAAACCTCTCGCGCCAGTTGAGAATTTATATCGACTGTTCGTGTTGCCGATTTCCAAAATTGGACCTGTAACCGATTCGCCCTCCGCAATCAAAAACGCGGCATTGCCATCCGGCGCATCAATAACAGATAAAAGCGTAACCTCGCCATGTTTTACAGACATCTCAACACTCAACCCTTGTCCAACTTTGCCATGAAAAACCTTCAACGGCTTCAACTTGACCTTGCCCTGAGCTATCGCCGGATGACCAGGTCCGTCATGTCCCATCAACACAACGTCGTCGTTGAAATCCATTGCGTAAAACTCCGTGAACGAACCGCCAACACCAAACGAATCCATGATCTTCATTGCCAACACATTCTTTGCCTCGTACTCTCCCGCAACTGGAATCCCTTTGCCTGTCAGAATCGAATTGCCAACAATAACCGACGAAATCAAATCAACATAATTTTCATCGCCCGTGCCATTGTAAAAATACGCCATCGCGCCAAGTTTATGAGACTCAATCAACTTGTCAAGCGCAACCGATGTCCTCGCCGCACGAGCAATTTCCGCTTCGGGACAATCTTTTTGCACGTCGAATATATCGCGTATCTCTTGAATTTTTTCGTTTAGATTGTCCTGCGATACTTCAATAAGATTCTCTTGCAATTCACACATTTCGAGAATCTCAAAATGCACGCCGAATTGAGCGGATAATTTTGTCAAGTCTGAATAAATATCGAGCATTCCGTTGTAGTAGTGTCCTAAAAGTCCGACACGACTACTTCGGATCGTTTGAGCAACTTGCGCCGCCCGCAACCACGAATTGATTTCATTCCATGCAATAGGATCGTCGTGAAGCGTACCCGTAATTTGATTAAACTTAATCCCCGACCGCAAGAAAACATTCGCAATTTCAGGAACGCTGCACGCTTGACAATGAGCTAACCATTCGCCGGTCATTTTGGTTCTATCTCCAAGCGAATTAAATTCGGCATAATTGATCGCCTTAACCGGCTGTAGATTCAAAACGACTACAGGAACATTCGCCTTTTGCACTACCGGCAGAACGGTTGAAGATAAAGCGTAAGTTGAAACGTAAAGAAAAATCAAACCGACGTCTTCTTGTTTGAATTTATTAGCCGCAATCGACGCAGAAATCGGATTGTCAACAAGACCGCAATTAACAATCTTGACGTCAACTCCAGACGACAAAATTTTATTTTCTATCGTATTTTGATAACCAATCAACCGTTCCCGCAACCCGTCAAATTGCCGCCAATACGTATCCAATCCAATTCCAAATAATCCAATCTTGACAGCGTCATTCTCTGATTTGATAGTCATAATAGTAGATACAGATTTAATGTTTAGTTGTTAAATTTCAATTATATCGTCGATAGTCATAATTATTACGTTTTATTTTTTGTAACAATAATTTTAATGTTTCTGCGTAATTTATTTCAATGATATTTTGTTACTTTTCGACAACCTCATTTTGTAACAGTCACGGTTTTAAACGCGGATAATAGCAGATTTTTTTGGTGAATACGGATAATCGCGGAAAATGTAAATGGCGATTTTAATATTTATAAAATTGTATTATTTATTTAGGTTTATTTATTTTAATATATTTTTCACACTTAATTAATTTTATAATTTCTCATTCCCTCCCTTCTTTATCCCCTTTAATTTATTGACTTCTCTCCCACAAAAGCATCATTTCCATTCTCCGCGATTATCCGTCCTATCAGATATTATCCGCGTTTAAAACCGTGAACGGTTACATAATTTTTATATACTTTGAACGGGAACAAAAGGGACGTCGTTGTTTGAAATCGGAGATTAACGACTCAAAAGAAATCGCTTTTGAGTCGTTTCAAACAGATTTTCAACCCAAACGTCCCCTTAAAAAAAAACAGCAACTAGATCGGGAATCTCTGAAAACTCAAAATTTATTGATAATTTTTGACAAAAATAAATTTTTAATCTGTCATTATTTTCTACTGAGAAAACCAACCATTTGTTACCGCTCAAAGTATAAATGCTCTTGGTATAGAACAGATATTCCACAAAAAAACCGGTTTGGAATAATATTCCCAAACCGGTCTAGTGGGCGATACTGGTGTGAACCGGCTCTGTTTTATCTATTTAGTAATTCTAGCGTTAAATAGTATTTTCTCAAAATTGGTCACATTTTGTGTCCCATATGAGCATGATTTTAGCGATATTTCTGGGACTATCAATACGTCTGGTAATAAGAGTAATTTGAAACCAATTAAAGAGTCGGCATAAAAAAATTAGTCGTTGCATGAACACTGTGTAGATGCAACAAATAAAAAGGCGGTGGCTCTCTCGGAAAAGAACTGCCACCGCCAAAACATTAACAAGAGAGGTGATTTTATCATGGCTGATAATCCAGTCAATAGTAATATCGAACAAAATGATATTTTAGTTGAATCTGAAAATCAAGATATTGATTCGATAC
>JAITAZ010000096.1 GCA_031283825.1 Planctomycetaceae bacterium
CTTTTAATGTCATTTTTTGTTCGGAGTCGATATTCCACGCGACAATATCTTTACCATGTCTCATCATAGCATAACGAGGCGAAAAAGTATCAACCATTGCAAAGGAACATCCATTCGACTCCAATGTCTGACTAACGTTTTGACCTTTCGCGGTAGCGCAACATAAGCAAAATAATATAATAACTAAAAACTTAAATTTCATTTTATTTGTATTGGTTTTGGTTTTAATTTTTCTGAAATATAACCGTTCACGGTTTTTTCAAATTCGGAATTCGGAATATTTTTGTAATTGTTTTTGTGAAAAAAATAATTTCCTCTCGTCCATGAATGGTTACAAAGTAATTTCATAATATCGCACTGTCCGTGTCCATCGAAAGTAATATATTTAAATAAACTCATTTTCATTGTTTACAGGGAATTTCTAACTTTAATGGAGTAATGATAGAAAAGAAGAAAACGATGTAGCTATAATATCCTTTTCATAAATATGATAAAACTCATCGTCTAAATTGACTCCAAGACAGATAATTGAGTCATTACCAGGCGTGCTACCAAAAATATAGCTACCACGAAAAATATTGCCAAAATATTTTTTACAAGTTGCAACGTATAATTGATATGCTTCAACTTCTCCAATCATTAAAAAAGATCGACTATCAGGAACATCTGGAAATATCAGATTTGAGCATAGTTTTTCAAGATAAGTTTTTGTTGTATATTCGGTTATTCGAAACCCAAATAATTCTCTAACTTCATACTCTTCAATTAATTCCTCTTCCGTTTCTTCATAAAATTCTGGTAAAGACAAAAATGAAGGCGTTGGTATTCCTCCGTTAACCTTGCATAAAAAATCAACATAGTCATCGGGCAATATAAGCTCATGAGATTTTTGGAAAGAACGTATATCTTCAATCGACACGGGTTCTCCGCACTCGTCAAAACTAACATTATTATATTTTTTAAGAGTCGTCAAAATTATCGCCTCCAATGTTGGCGGGAAATAATATAACAATAAATCGCGTTACGTAACGTTATATCTTATTGTTATTTTATTCTCGGCGTCTTCTCTGATTATTAAAAATTGAGTTTTTAAAAGTTCCCATTAGTAAATTATACTTTCGGCAGTCAGAATTATCGCGTTTATTTTTTGTAACGATAATTGTAATGTTAATCGTAATTTATTTCAATGATATTTTGTTATTTATCGAGTCTTTAAATTCCGATTTGAAACAACGATGTCTCTAAAGTCTCTAAAGTCTTTCGTGTCCTTTTTAAAACTGCGGCTGAATAGTTACCAATCAGATAATCTCATGTTGTCGGATACCAGAGTTGATTTTTTTGTACGTCTTCAATTGTGAATGGGTAGTATCCTGAGATTTTAATGAGTTCTTTACATTTTGTACACAACTCTTTCTTGTTATCTGAAAAAACGAAAAAAATGAAATCTTGCAATTCCTGATCAGGTTGAATACCAAGCCAACCGCCGAAAAATTCTATATTGTTTAGACATTCGCCGAACTCGTCTTCCGTAGTTATGTTGTTAGCTGTTTCGTTTAGCAATTTTTCCAAGTTGTCTTTTGCACAACTGGAATCAAGATAAATTAGAGTTCCGGTATTACCCGAATTATCCCATAAATTAGGACGGTTAATTGGTAATTGCCAAAAAGAAATATCTCTACAATCAAAATGTCTAATGCCGGTTGTTCCGTCGGAATTTATTTCGTCAACCATTCCATAATATAATCCCGCCGGAGAGTTCGACAGTATCGAAATACATTCTATAACAGGAAAAACATGACAACAAAAAAAATGATTTTCCGGCGTTTTTTGACAAGAAAAATAATCCCAGAATATATTCTTATAATACTCAAACGATAATTTTCTGATTGTTTCGTTAAAACGATTTGTATTGAAAAATTTATCGTTTTGCAAGTAATCGTTGAAAAGTAATTTTTCGTCCGTTTTGAGACTGTTTAACAATGAATAAAATTCAGAAATATCAACATCGCCGTAATGTTTATTTCTAATGCTAATACAGTAATTTTTTTCTTGTAACAAAAATTCAAAAGCTTGTTTGCAAATAGAATTGTTATTTTTACAGCTATATATTACGCAGTCGAATGTACGACCATCAGGCAACAATACGCCTTGACGATTGTCAATCATGTACGAATTAAAATTTTCTCTTTTTATGCTGTTAAAATTTTTTTTGTATTTTTCGGCAAATTCGCCTAGTAAAATATCAAACCATATCTTTCCAAACTCAGAATGATAAACAACCATCTCGATATTCAACGGATCGTTAAATTGATCGTGCGAATAATTTTTATCGGCGATAAAAGACAAATATTTATTGTTGATTATCATGTCTCAAATTCCGCGATATTTCTGCGGGTAATTATTTTTTACGCGATTAAATATTTTGTTGAAGGTTTTCCGGTTTCTAAAGATTCTATAATTTCGTCGATTGCTTCTTCGCTGTCAATGTGTCCAAACCACCAATTGTCAGGATAGACCACTAACGGGAACTTCTAAAAACCTCCCTTGTATGTTTTAGAAATTATGTTATGCTATTTTTTGTTTAGTTTTCGGATTTTTTTTCCTTTTTTTTATTTTTTGTTTAATTTTATGTCACACACTTATTCCCAGCCTTCTTTTTTTGATGTGGAACATCAACTCGATAAGATTCATGCGATTAACGATTTTCTTGTTCGTCTTAATACGTTGATCAATTGGTCGATTTTTCTCGTCCCGTTGAGTACGATTCGTCCGCAACACGATCCTTCACGAGGCGGTCGTCCTCCATTTGATTCGTTGTTGATGTTGAAGATTCTTATTCTCAAAACGCTTTATAACCTTTCCGATGAAAATACGGAATTGTTAATTCGAGATCGATTATCGTTTCGGGAATTTCTTGGTTTGAGTTTTTCGGATGTTGTTCCCGATGCCCGTACGATTTGGCTCTTTGCGGAGTTACTCAAAGAGCAAGATATGGAACGTCATCTCTTTGATTTGTTTCACGAAGAGTTAGCACGTCATGGTTTGGTAGCAAAAGGCGGTTGCAGTATGGACGGCACTTTTGTCGAGACGCCGCGACAACACAATAGCCATGACGAAAATGACCAAATCAAACAAGGTTCTATTCCTACACGTTTTACTTCTAATCCTCATGTTGATAGCCACAAAGATACTGATGCTCGTTGGGCGAAAAAGAATGATGAAAAACATTTTGGTTACAAAAATCATGTGCTTGCCGATTCGGAGAACAAAACGATTCTTGATTATGAAGTGACCAATGCCTCCGTCCATGACAGTATTCCTTGTCTGGATTTAATGCCTCCCGAACCGGCTTATGAGGGTCAAGAGTTTTATGCGGATTCGGCGTATGTTGGCAGCGAGCATAATCCAATTCAAGAGGACTTAAAAGAACGCGGCTTTAACCCGCAGATTTGTGAGAAAGGTGTACGAAATCACCCCTTAACGCATTTACAACGTTTTTGTAACAGTATTAAGTCTAGTGTTCGTTGCCGGATAGAACATATCTTTGGAGCACAGAAAAAACGAATAGGGGACGAAATCTTGAGAACCATTGGACTGAAAAGAGCACGATTCTGGATCGGCATGAGAAATCTGGTGATTAACATGTGCCGAGTGGTGATGCTAAAATAGCAATGCTGAAATAGCAGAAAACCACCCCAAAAACCAACCATTCGCTAGAAAATCAGGTAAAAAATACACAATGCGAATGGAATTTCTACCACCATCACCAAAAAAATTTCCAAAAAAAATTCCAAAATAAAACTCTACTAAAACAATTTAATAAAATAAACCCGTTTTTAGAAGTTCCCTTTAGGTTTATTTATTATTAAGTTAGTCTTTAATAATTTCTTCCATCCCCCCCCTTTATTTAAAATTATTGATTTCTACCATACAAAGGCATCATTTCCATTCTCCGCGATTATCCGTCCTATCTGCTATTATCCGCGTTTAAAATTCCCCGAATTATCCGGTGATTAAAATACCGTGAATGGTTACATTTTTTTGTTGTAACCG
>JAITAZ010000631.1 GCA_031283825.1 Planctomycetaceae bacterium
TTATTCGTTATGTTTAAAGTTTGGGTCGTTTCTTAAAACGGCTTTTCGGCTTAGTTTTATTCTGTCGTGATCATCTACAGAAAGAACCACAACTTGGAAACGATCTCCAACTCTAACTATATTATGAATATTATCGACGTATTCATCTGATAGTTCGCTGATATGACAAAGTCCGTCTCGACCTGGTAAGATTTCGATGAACGCTCCGAACTCTTTGATACTTGTTACTTGACCTTCGTAGATTTTTCCGATTTCAACAGAACCTGTCAACGCTAATATTTCATTCATTGCCGCAGTTGCTCCAGTTTCATCTGCCGACGCAACAGAAACAGTGCCGTCGTTGTCAATATCAATCGACGCGCCGGTGCGTTCTTGGATTCCGCGAATTGTCTTGCCGCCTGGTCCGATTAACAAACCGATTTTATCTGGATCGATTTGCGTTTTCAGCATTCGCGGCGCGTAGATTGAAATATCTTCAGCCGGTCTTGGGATTGCCAACAACATTTTACGCAAGATATTTATTCTTGCTTCGCGGCTTTGAACCAAAGTTGCTTTGATAATTTCGATACTTATTCCGGCGATTTTCAAGTCGAGTTGTATTCCTGTTATTCCGAGTTGCGTACCGGCGATTTTGAAATCCATATCGCCGAAGTGATCTTCGTCTCCCATTATGTCTGTTAGCAGAACCCATTGGTCGTCCGCTTCTTTGACTAAACCGACTGAAATTCCCGCAACCGGATTCGTAATCGGAACTCCAGCTGCCATCAACCCTAACGTTGACCCGCAAACTGTCGCCATCGAACTTGAACCATTTGATTCTAAAATATCTGAAACGATTCGTATTGTATATGGAAATTCAGCAGGGTCTGGAATCACCGGTTTGACGCTACGCTCGGCAAGAGCGCCGTGTCCGTATTCTCGTCTGCCGGGTCCGCGAATTGGTTTACATTCGCCGACAGAAAAGCTGGGGAAGTTGTAGTCAAGCATGAATTTTTTTGTGTATTCGTCGAACAGTCCATCAACGCGTTGTTCGTCGCGGGCGGTTCCTAGCGTAACGGTGATTAACGCTTGAGTTTCGCCGCGTTGGAAAACTGCCGAGCCGTGAACTCTTGGCAAAACGCCTATTCGACATTCAATTTCGCGAATATCTTTTGTTCCGCGACCGTCGGGTCGAGTGCCGGAAAGGATTTGATCGCGTACAACTCTTTCTTCGAGTTCGCTCCAAGCCAAGTCGAACAAGTCGGCGTCCCAAGTTGGTTTTGGTTCAACTGACGGATCGATTTCTGCCGCGTCGTATTCAAGTTCGTCGGTAGTTGTAGTTGTGCCTTGTGCAGTTGCGTTTTGGGTTGCGGTTGTTTGGAAAAAATGTTTACGTGCGTCAGATTTAAGCGTTGAACATGCTTCGTTGCGGTCGAGTTTTCCTGACGTGCGTTTTGCTTGCCAGAATGCGTCGTAATATTTTTCTTTGAGAGCTTCGTAGAGTTTATCGATTTCGGGCGCGGTGAAAGATATTTTTTGAGGATTAACTTTTTCGATCAATTCAAGTTGAAGATCGACTATTTCGCGAATGTAGCGATGGGCGGTTTCTAGTGCGTCGAGCATTTTCTCTTCAGACAATTCGCGGGCGAAGCCTTCGATCATGATGATATTTTCGCGATTTCCTGATGCGATTAAGTCGAGTTCGCTTTCTTCGAGTTGGTCTGAAGTTGGGAACGGTATAAATTCTCCTCCGACGCAACCTAATCTTATTGATGCGAGAGGACCGTTGAAGGGCAGCGGTGAAATTGCGACGGCTGCCGCTGAGCCGTTCATTGCGAGTACGTCTGGGTCGATTGTTTTATCGCAAGCCATAACAAACGATTGGACTTGTACTTCGTTGAAGAATCCTTTGGGGAACAGAGGTCTCATTGGTCTATCGATTAACCTTGCGGTGAGAATTTCTTTTAGACCTGGTCGTCCTTCGCGTTTGATAAAACCTCCGGGAAATTTTCCTGCTGCTGCGGTTCGTTCGCGGTAATCGCAGGTGAGTGGGAAAAAGTCTGTGCCCGGTTTACTTGGTCCGGTTGTTGCGGCGCAAAGTACGACTGTTTCGTCGTATCCAATTAAAACGCTGCCGGCGGCTTGTTTTGCTAATTCTCCGGTTTCTATCCAAAGAACGCCGTTACCTATTTTTTTTTCTACTCTTACTTTCATTTACTTAACTAATGTCCTTCTTAATGCTTTTCAAAAAGCTTTAAATTTTTTTTCAAATTGTATTTTAAACTAAACGATTTTAGTTGTGAATCTCTTATATTATTGGGTTTTAATTGTGCAAACGACTTCAAAGAGCGAATCGTTTTTGAACACAGAAATTGTAGAAAATTGTAGAAATATTTATAGTTTATTCATTTCTATTTTTTCGTTTGTTTTGTGTGTTAAAAAATTTTTTTCTTTTTTTTCTTTGTGTCTTTTGGTTTTCGATAGTCAATAAAGTGAAATCGAAAAAATTAAAAAAATATTAGAGACGTCGCAACTGATTTTAACTAATTTTTAAACTGTTGTAGCGAGTCGTGGCGATGTAAATTTTGTGATAAATTTTGCGTCGATTTTTAAAATGTTTTTACGATAAATTATGTTTTTGCAAATTTGGCGATTCTTTTTTGAGTTTTAGTTGGGTATAGATATTATGAAACGTTTTTTGTCGTTGTAATTTGCAAAAACGATTTGCGGAGTTAATTTTTACGAAAATGTTGAGTGCGTTTTTTGAGACTATTGAATTTTCGTAACAAAAATTATCTACGGATACCGAGTTTTTGTATAATATCGACGTAACGTTGTGGTTCGCGGCTTTTGAGATAATCGAGTAATCTTCTTCTTTGGCTGACCATTTGCATTAATCCGCGTTGGCTTGAGTAATCGCGTTTACATAATTTGAGGTGTTCGGTCAAAAGGTTTATTCTTTTTGTGAGAATAGCGATTTGAACTTCTGACGAGCCGGTATCTCCGGCGGAGCGTTCAAATTGATGGATTATTTCTTGTTTTTCTTCTTTTGTGAATGAAGTCATTATTTAATAATTTCCTCCCGATAGTTTTGTTGTGTTTTGTTTGATGTTAGTTTGTTAATATTTGTTAAGGTTGTGTTTTGTTAAAATTAAAAGTTTGCAAGTTGAATTGAGACAAGTTGAATCAAACGTGTGAAAAATACGATTTATTATTTGCGTTTATTTTTAAGTGTTTAAACGAGCGTGTTGAAAGTTTATCAGAACTCTGCAATCTTACAAGCGGGGGTATAGAAAACCGAAATTAGTAGAAAAATTTTGTAACCGTTCACGCACAAGAGAAAAATTTTCTAAGCTCTTTCAAGGCGTAGTATTTTTTCTTTTGAACGTGAACGGTTACCCAAAAAAATAATATGGTTTTTTAAAAAACCGTTCACGGTTACAATAATTTTTTGGGGGGACGTTGGGGACAAAGGGGACGTTGGGGACACTGGGGACGTTTTTGTTTGAAATCTGGGGTTGATGACTCTGGAGATAATACTGAAAAAAAATCTCTCTTTTAAAAAGGCTATTGTCTTCTGTTGAGTCATTAATCATGGTTTTTAAATTAGCGTGTCCCCAGTGTCCCCAGTGTCCCCTAAGTCCCCTTTGTCCCCAATGTCCCCCCAAAAAAATAATATGGTTTGTAAAAATACCGTGAACGGTTACATTTTTTATTTAACGTGTTATCAGACTTCATCGGGGATTATGTAGGGCGCACGATAATCTCTTTTCCAATATTG
>JAITAZ010000666.1 GCA_031283825.1 Planctomycetaceae bacterium
TTTATCTTACGCCGACACAAGAACGTTTACGCGATGATATTCGAGGGTTGATTAAAGGTGAAATTCGTTGCGACGAAATTACTCTTCAACTTTACTCGACCGATGGCGGTTTGCTTCAAAATAAACCTCAAGGTGTTGTTTTTCCTCGCGATATTGACGACGTTGTTGCTTGCACAAAATATGCGGCTGAACGCGGTATTTCTATTCACGCGAGAGGCTCCGGCGCAGGAAAATGCGGCGGTGCTATCGGCGAAGGAATCATTCTTGATTTCAGTCGATTTATGAGACAAATCGTTTCTCTTGGTCATGATTATGTTGTCGTTCAACCCGGCATTGTTCGATATCGTCTCAACGATTTACTCTCTCGAATCCAAAACCGGATTTTTGGTCCCGTGTCTGGTTTTGAACCTACGGCAACAATCGGCGGAATACTTGCCCGAAACGGCGCGGGCGCGAATTGGTTACGATATGGTTTCCCAAGCGATCATCTTTACGAGCTAAAAATCGTAATGGCAGACGGCTCGATTCTAAAACTCGACCGTCTCAACTTACCCGAAGCTATCGACGATAATCAAATCCCAAACGGCGATTTTGAGTTGAATCGTCAGAAGTCGTCAGAAAATAATCTCGCGCGAGGAATTGCTTTTGCGCGAAGTTTGGTTCTTGGCAAGGAACATACGCTTGCGGACGAAATTTATCAAACGTTAAATCCTGCGTTTGACAAAATCAGATCAATGAATTATTTACCGCGAATCAATTCGGCGGGTTACGCGATAAATAAAGTTTTAACGGGATTGCAGGGGCGTCATGTTGATATTGCGAGATTGATTTGCGGCAGCGAGGGAACGTTAGGTTTAATTGTCGAGGCGAAATTACGAACGGTTTCAATTCCGATGCGTCGTGCCGCCGCTGTTTTGTTTTTTGATTCGCTTGAGAAAAGCGCGCGAGCAGTAGAAATAATTCAATCGTTTAATCCGATTCTGTGCGAGTTATTTGATCGTCGGCAACTTAACATGTCGCTTGAATGGCAGCCGCATATTCGTAATATTTTGCCGACGGACAGCGAAGCTGCGCTTCTGGTTGAACTCGACGCGGGATCGCTTGCCGAACCAATCGATTCTGCTGAAATAAACGAAGAAATAACGAATTTGTTTAATAATATAACGGTGAAAGAATCGTTGTGCGAAAAAACGATGCGGATAGAATCGCCCGAACAATTCGCGTTATTTGACGAATTTCGACGACGCGGTTCGCTTGCGTTATTTCAGATGAATCAATCTTATCAGCCGTTGCCGATTTTTGACGACGTAGCAATTCCTGTAACGATAATTCATGAGTTTATTCCTGCAATTCTTAACTTATTGAAACGACATGAAATTACAGCGTCGTTATCGGGACATGTCGGTCAAGGACATTTGCGGATAACGCCGATTGTTGATCTTTCGCGAAGTGATTTTGTGCAACAATTACGTTCGCTGGCGAATGACGTTTACATGTTTGTTATTGGTTCGGGAGGCAGTATTAGTTCGGATTGCGGGGACGGCTATTTGAAATCTGCTTTTCTGTCTCAACAATACCCGTCGATAGCGTCGATTTTTCGTAACATTAAATCAATTTTCGATCCAAAAAATATTTTTAATCCGGGCAAAATAATTCCAGATAGTGAAATTTGGACTCAACGGCTTCGACGCGGCATAAATCTACGCGGTTCGGAACATCCAGAACGAATTGATACGTCGGTGTTTAAGATAGAAGATAATTTAAGCGGTTTGTTTCTTCTCGACGCTCAACAACGTCAAGCTGAACTTGCTAATAAGCATTTGGAAGAAAGTAATCAAGAAAACAATCAACAAAATAATTCAAACGAAACCGAATCGAATATTGATAATTCCGAATTGTCAAAAAATGATCAAGATAAAAAATCGACGCAATCAGGAATTAACGTTACAAAAATTAACGACGTAAAAATTGGTAGTCAACTTGAACTTCAACTGAAATGGGAGCCGGAACGATTTTTTCAGCCGACATATCTTTGTAATGGTTGTGGAGATTGTATGCGTCTTGATCGTCAAGTTAGGATGTGTCCTATTTTTCGGCGTCATCCTGACGAGGATGCTGCGCCGCGTAGTAAGGCGAATTTGTTGCGAGGACTTCTTGAAGGCGATCTTGAACTCCAAGCGTTGGCGACAGAGCGAGCGAGTGAAATTGCCGAGTTTTGTTTACATTGCAAGATGTGTGCGGTGGAGTGTCCGGCGTTGGTAGATGTTTCGCGGCTTGCGTTTAATTGTAAAGGATTTCATGTTGCGGCGGCGGGATTGTCGTTGGACGACATGTTTTTTTCGCGTTTAGATATTGTGTTAAGGGTTGCGGCGGTGTTGAGTTGTCCGGTGAATTGGGCGATGTCGAATCGTATTGCAAGATGGTTAATTGAGAAGATATTGCAAATTCCAAAAGGCAGAAAATTGCCGACTATTGCGAAAATTTCTTTCTTAACGCGAACAAGATGGATATCAAGATTGACAAATGTAGTGTCGAGAAATTTTTCTGATTCGCATAAAGAAGTCGGCAAAAATTCGATTAAAATTTTCAATGACGAGCTGTCTGGCGGTGTGGAAAATGAGAAAATAAAAAGTACCAATAAGGGAAAAATTGCGATTTTCGTTGATACTCATGTTAATTATTTTGATGCTCGTTTGGCGGAGTTAGCGGTTCGGATTTTGGAGCATAATGGTTTTGAGGTTCATATTCCGTTGCGTCAGCGTGCGTCTGGACTTCCTTCGTTTTCTGTTGGCGACAGGGATCATGCGGAGAGGTTGGCGAGACATAATGTATTGATTTTAGCAGATTTAATTCGTCAAGGTTATCGAATAGTAACGATAGAGCCAGCGACGGCGTCGTGTATTTCGCGCGAGTATAAGTATGTTATTGACGACATTGATGTCGCGCTTGTGTCGTCGAGTGTTGTTGATTTTTGTGATTTTTTATATCGGGCGTATCAATCCGATGATTTACGATTAGATTTTAGGGCGATACATTTAACGGTTGGTTATCATGCTCCGTGTAGAGCGATTGTAAATTCGGTTAAGCGAGTTGATTTACCGACTCCAGCGGAAGAGGTTTTACGTCTAATTCCTGAGCTAGAGGTAAGACGAATTGAAAAAGGTTGTTGTGGAATGTCTGGAGCGTTTGGTTTAAAGATGCGAAATTATCATCGTAGTATGCAGATTAGTTTACCGATTGTGAAGGAGTTACGTTCAGTGGAGATAGACGTTGGCGTAACGGATTGTATGTCGTGTAAATTCCAGCTTGAGCAGGGTTCGAGTAAAAAGGTAATTCATCCAATCATGCTAATAGCTGCCGCCTATCAGCTAATTTCGATTAAAGATTTTTAGTTGTAGTAGAGAGAATAGACTATTGCCGATAATATTTTGGGTAACTTCTAAAAACTAATTTTAGAAGGAACGCGGGCGTCCCGTCTGCTAGGGTGTGTAAAATGGTTTCAAATAATTATCAGGTTAATAAAATTTTTTTAATTTTAACTTATTTATATTTAACAAGATACATATTTGTGCTTTTTAAAAATCTGCTAATAAAACTA
>JAITAZ010000044.1 GCA_031283825.1 Planctomycetaceae bacterium
TACAGTATTTTTAAAAACCATATTATTTTTTGGGGGGACATTGGGGACAAAGGGGACTTAGGGGACATTGGGGACACACTAATTTAAAAACCATGATTAACAACTCAACAGAAGACAACAGCCTTTTTAAAAGAGAGATTTTTTTTCAGTTTTGTCCCCCACCGAGCCATCAATCCCAGATTTCAAACAAGAACGTCCCCAATGTCCCCAATGTCCCCTAAGTCCCCCCAAAAAATTATCTTTGTTTTTAAATATTGTAACTATTATTCGTCGAATAGTGCGTCAACGAATTTGTCAGAATCGAAGACTTCTAGATCGTCTGCCGATTCTCCGATGCCTACGAATTTTACGGGAAGATTCATTTGCTTTCTAATAGTTACCGTAACTCCGCCTTTAGCAGTGCCGTCTAGTTTCGCTAGAATAATTCCCGTACACTTTACAGATTCTGTAAAATATTTTGCTTGACTTATTCCATTTTGTCCCGTTGTTGCATCCAGAATCAGAATTACCTCATGCGGTGAATCTGGAACAAGTTTTCCTAGAACTTTTCTTACTTTCTCTAATTCCATCATAAGATTTTTTTGCGTTTGCAATCTTCCTGCCGTGTCAATAATACAGATATCAGCGCCTGTTTCCAAAGTTCTCGCGACCGCCTTGTGAGCAACACTCGCTGGATCGCTGCCCGCTTGCCCCGTAACGATTTCCGCGCCTAATCGACTCGCCCAAATTGTCAACTGCTCTACCGCCGCCGCCCTAAACGTATCAGACGCACCCAACACAACACGCTTGCCATCAGAAATAAACATCTTTGTCAACTTTGCAATCGTCGTCGTCTTGCCGCTGCCATTTACGCCGCAAACCATTATTACCGTCGGCGATTCAGAAGCATAATTTATCGGCGCAATAGGTTGAGCCATCAATTGTTTCAACTTCGATTTCAATACCTCAAGTACCTCGTTAAATTGAACCACACGACCCCGAAACTGTTTGCGAATTTCGTCAATTGTCTCATTTGCCGCCGATACGCCCATGTCTGTCTTGATTAACATCGAAAATAACTCGTCAAGAAATTCATCGTCAACAAGACGACCCGACGACTTAAAAAGATCTCGAATATCCGTATTCAATAACTTGACCGTCTTAGATAACGCCGACTTTAACTTCGATAATATTCCCATCAATAAAATATAAATTAGTAAATAATTAACTCTTGTTACGCACTTGCTACTCCAGACAAGTTGCGAACCTACGGTCGCCTACCAGATCGGTGATCAACCTGATCAATAAACGCCTACGGACGGACAAATACTGCGTAACATGAGTAATTAAAAATTAGAAAACTCGCGAATCTAAAACGCAACTAGTTTTTTATAGTGTTTAGTTGGGTGGTTTTTTTTTGATTTAGTATTTTTATGATATTTCATTGAGTGAATATTTTTAGTGAATATTTTAGTGAATATTTTTATTAGTCCCTGCGGGGTTATCATAAAAATTCCATTAAAATATTACGAAAGTAATACCACACAATTACCTAATTAACCATCACTAATTAAACAGATGGTAATTTTTTAGAAACGCTCAAACTTTAATTCGCGTAATTTTAAGTAAGTATCTTAAACTGTCAATCTCCCGCTGAAATTGTAACCGTTCACGGGTTTTTAAATTCGGATTTGAATTGCTAAACCCAATGTAGAGACGCAATGCTTTGCGTCTCTATCGGTGATCTTTTGATCGAATTGAGGCTAAGCCAACAATAGAGACGCAAGGCATTGCGTCTCTACGAGCGTTAATTTGAAACAATTCACGTTTTAATTTTTTATTTTTGTTGACAAAAGTCGTTGTTTATTGATTTCGGGCTTTTTTTTGGCAAACTTTGCTGATTTTATCTATTTTCTCTAATCGGCAGAAACTATTTAATCGGGAATAATTACCGATTGATAAGTTTTTTCTGGCGTAAGTCCTTTGTTGATTTGTGCAAATGCGATTATGAGATAATTTCTGTTTATTTTATCTAATTTATCTTATCGGAATAACACGCAATTTTAGAGTAATTGTCTCTACTCATCTGAACAAAATATTCAACATTATTGAAATTTACGGACAAATTGATTCGATTATTTATAGCCGGAATAATAGTTTGTTCCCGCAACACCGTTAAAAAAGAAAAATCCGGCATAAACTAAACGCAACTCGTACAATCAACAAACAATCCTAAATTAGAGAATAAAAGTACGAATTAAAATAATCGTTGAGTAACATCAATTTGACGTAAAATTTCAGATGTAAATATTTATTAATTAGTACTTATCAACTCGTTGAAGTTGTTTAAATTAAACTAGTATCGTAAGGAGACGAACTCGTGACCAGGATTTACACTAATGTTCCATCAATGACAGCACGGACAAATTTGAACGCTAATCTTGGAGCGTTACAAACGTCATTGGAACGATTAAGCACTGGATTTCGAATAAATAGCGGAAAAGATGATCCGGCAGGTCTCATCGCTAGCGAAACGCTACGATCCGATATAACCGGAATCAAAAAAGCTGTCCAGAATACCGAACGCGCTAACATGATGATCGCTACCGCTGACTCTGCCCTCAATCAGGTTACAAGTCTTTTAAATGACATTCGCGGGCTTATCACTGAAGCCGCAAGCACCGGAACAATGAGCGCGGCAATGATTCAAGCTAACCAACTCCAAATCGATAAATCTCTCGACGCAATCGACCAAATCGCCGCACAGACAACTTTCATGGGACAAAAATTACTCGACGGCTCGCTAGACTTCGACTTGCAAGGAATCAACCGAAACGATCTCAACGGTATGGCAGTTCATCAAGTTACTTTCGGCGCGACAAAATCTGCGGTTAACGTTAATATTAATGTTCGAGAAGCGGCGGAAAAAGCGACACTGTATTATAATAATCCCGCCGTCCCAGAAGATATAGTTCTAAAATGGGGAGGAAACTACGGATACCAAACTGAATCTTTTTCACGCGGTGCTACAGTTCAAGAAATCGCAACAAGAGTAAATTCCGTTTCAGATTCCACCGGCGTTACCGCACAAGTCGGCTCAGACGCTATTCAAGGCACAATCATCACAAGCAGTCTAGGAACAAATAATGATATTATTATCACCGCAGGTTCAGCAGGTACAAACGCCGGAAATATAGAAATTAAATATCTAAAAGGCGACTCAAAAGGTATAAAAATAGAATACCAAGAACCAATCGAAGAAGGCGCGCCGGCAAAAATGCTCGTTTACTTGCAAACTTCAGAAGAACTCTCAGCATTCGCCGACGATATCGATAACACAGCAGGAATAAACGATAACAACGCTCTAAAATTTATCGCAAATATTAAAGGCGCTCAATACAACAATTCAAGCATTCAATATGTAGATGGAAATTTCACACAAGC
>JAITAZ010000057.1 GCA_031283825.1 Planctomycetaceae bacterium
GTAAAATATTAATTATTAATTATTGAGTTAGTCTTTAATAATTTCTTGCATCCCCACCCCTTTATCCCCTTAAAATAATTGATTTCTACCATACAAAGGCATCATTTCCATTCTCCGTGTTTATCCGTCAAATCCGTCAAATCCGTATTATCCGCGTTTAAAATTCCCCGAATTATCCGTGATTAAAAAACCGTGAACGGTTACGCAAAACTTTTGCTGAAATATTATCAAGAAATTATTCCTTCGATCCTTTCAACATAAACATCAATTTCAAATTTATTTTTATTTTTCTATATGAAAAAGATTATTGAGTTATTATTTTTTTGTTGCGTTAATTTATTTTTATTTTTTCCGATTGTATTTGGCGTTGAGTCGTCGAATTCGTCGTCGGGTTCGATTTTGAAATTAGACGTTAATCAGCTCAAGCCTCTTTGCGAGCATAAGGAGAATATCAATGCGATAGCGATTAGTCCGAATGGTAAATTGGCGGCTACGGGTTCGGCGGATCGTTTTTTAATTCTTTCTGACATTAACAACAGCAAAGAGTTATGGCGACTACAATTTCGCGGCGTGATTTCATCGGTTGCGTTTACGCCGGACAGTAAGCGGATTTTGGTCGGTTGCCGCGATAAGAATCTTATAATTTGCGACGTCGATTCCGGCAAAGAATCTGCAAGATTTAATGCTTTTACAAGAGCAATTACGGCAATCGAGGTAAGTCCGAATGGAAAATATGTTGCGGTTGGATTCGACAATGGAGTTACGTTGATATTGGAAATTGAAACAAAAAAATTACACAAAGAGTTGAGCAATGTACACAGCGTTTCTATTTTTGACATTTCGTTTTCGAGTAAAAGCGACCGCGTTTTGATTGCTTCTCAAGACGCTTCGGTTTCGATTTGGAATGTTAACGACGGCAAGTGGATATATTCTTTCAAGGGACACAGAGGCGCGGTCAAATCGGTATCGTTTGATTATCGTAACGAAAAAATAATTTCTAGTTCAATGGACAGAAGCGTCATTGTGTGGAAGCCGTCGAGTAATTCGAAGCAGGACTCGAAGGAGTTGATTTTGCATCGTTTGATTGGTCATTCGGCGGAGGTTTCGTTTGCGTGTTTTGCGCCGGACGCGGAGACGGCGTATTCAGCGTCAACAGATAAAACTTTAATCCAGTGGAATTTACGCGACGGCAAGCAGATCGCGAAGATTGACGTTGGTCAAGTGGTGAATCGTGCGGTATTTAGTCCGGCGACGGCGTATTATGTTGTGTGGTCGAGTTTGAAGCGTGCGGTTGTGGTCAAGTCGGAGGAGTTGAAATTTACGGTTCCGAAGTATCCAGTGCCGGAAGATAAAAATCCTTTTCCGAAGTTGGCGGTTGTGAGTCGTCCTGTTATGCGTCTTAATGCTTATGTTAATGTTAAAGTTGAAGGCGGCGTTAATTCGGCGGCGGCGGGCGAGTTAAAAACATTTCTTCCTAAAGGCGGCAAGAGTTGTTTTTTTGTTGATTCTCAATATGCGGTAACGGTTGGCGCGGATAATACGGGAGTTGTTTGGAATTTAGAGACGGGAAAGTCGGAGTATTTATTTTCTCATAGCGCAGCGTTGACGGCGGTAGCGTTTTCGCCTTTATCGGCGGTGATAGCGGCGGGGTCGAAGGATGGTTCGATAATTTTATTGAATCCGAAAAGCGGAAAGACGTTGACGGTATTTCGCGGACATACGGCGTCGATTACGGATTTAGCGTTTTCGTCTAATGGCAAGCGTTTAGCGTCGGCGGGCGAAGACAAATTATTTATAACGTGGAATTTAGACACTGGACAATCGGAAGGCGTATCGATTGGTCATAAGGCGAAGTTATCTGGCGTAGTTATTTCGTCTGACATGTCTAAAGCGATTACTGTTTCGGCGGACAAAACGATTAGAGTGTGGACGAGTTCTAACAAATCGGAGGTATGGAACGAGTCGAAGCCGGAGAATAAGCGTTTGGAGTTTACGTCGATTGCGATAGATTCTGCCGGCGTGTGGTTTGCTGTTGGTTGCGAGAACAAGACGATTGAAATTTGGCAAGCAGGCGAGAAAAAACAGATTGCGACGTTATCGGGTTTGCGCGATGTGCCGGTAGCGTTAGCGGTTTCGCCGGATGGCAGACATTTATTATCTGGAGGCAGAGACGGCGTAATCGTTGTGTGGAATACGAAGACATGGAAACCTGAAAAGACGTTTGTACAATTATCGGAACAGTTGGAGAAACAGATTAGCGAGTCAAAAAAAGGCTGGATTCAAAGCGTTCTACAGGCGATTGAATACGAGCCGATTGTATCGATAAAGTTCAGCAATGACGGCAAAAAAATAATATCGTCTGGCGGGAGTAATATCTATATTTGGAATGGAATAAAAGAGTAGGCAACTGTCTATTTAAAGAATCATATTATTTTGTTACCATTCACGCACAAGAGAAAAATTTTTATTGTGTGTGAACTGTAACAAAAAATAATTGTACTAAAAATGAATTTAAAAAATTGTGATTATGATTTTGACAATTTGGTTGACCGTAATAAGCATGGTTCGATCAAGTGGGAGAGTGCGAAGCGTCAGTGCGAGTTGGATGTTGAGATGCGATCCTCTGAGTATTCGGGACGATTGTTAGCGGTATCTACGGCGGACATGGATTTTAAGATGTCGCCGGAGATAGTGGAATCGATTTGCGAGGCGTCGTCGCGGTTAGTTTATGGATATACGGAGCCGACACGTGAGTATTTTGACGCGGTGATTTCGTGGTTAAGGCGTCGTCATGGTTTGGAGATTGATTCGAGTTGGTTAGCGTTTTCTCCCGGCGTTGTTGCGGCGATACATTATGCGATTTCGGCGTTTACTAATGCGGGCGATGGAGTGATAGTTCAGATGCCGGTGTATCGTCCTTTTCATTCGTCGGCGTTGTTATTGGGCAGGCGAGTGATAAATAATGCGTTGATTTGCGAGGGTAATAATTATCGGATTGATTTTGAGGATTTGGAGCGGAAGGCGTCTGAGTTGTCGGCGAAGATATTGATTTTTTGTAATCCGCATAATCCGATTGGTCGTGTTTGGTCGAGGGATGATTTGGTGAGGGTTGCAACGATTTGTAGTCGTTATGGGGTGGTGGTTGTGTCTGATGAGATTCATGCGGACATTGTTTTTTCTCCTTATAAGCATACGAGTTATTTTTCGTTACCGGAGAAGTTGCGTCGTGATGCGATAGTGTGTACATCTCCTTCGAAATCTTTTAACATGTGTGGACTTCAGATTTCTAATATAATTATTAAGGATGAAATTATGCGTCGAGGTTTTGTTCGCAAGTCTCATGAGTTTGGTTTTCATTCTCCGAATTGTTTTGCGACGGCGGCGACGGTTGCGGCGTATAACAAGTCGGAGGGATGGTTGGATCGGTTGTTGGAGTATATTTATGGTAATTATGAGATGGTGAAAGAATTTATTGTAACGAAAATTCCGCAGGTCGAGGTATTCCCGTTGCAGGGGACTTATTTGCAGTGGTTAAATTTTGAATCGATGGGACTAAGCGGCAGAGATCGCGAGAAACTATTGAGACGCAAAACCGGAATTTTCTTTGAGAGCGGCTATAATTTCGGCGAAGGCGGAGAGTCGTTTGAGCGTTTGAATCTAGCGTACCCAAAATCTTTTTTGCAAGAGTTATTAAAAAGATTAGAACAAGTTTTTTGATTATTATCGTTAATAGAATTTAATGATGCTGTTGATATGTAATCTAAAAAAATTTGTAATTATCAGTGTAGAATTTATGTAACCGCTCACGAGTTTTTAAATTCCGACTTTTAAAACCGCGTAGCGGTTTCCCAAAATAGCGATGGGTAAAAATTCGTTAGAATTTTCACCCATCGAAAAAAAAATCGCGTTACGAATTTATTTTCGACGGGTGAAATCGCATTGCGATTTTACCCATCGCTATTTTGGAGTTGTCCCTACGGGACAAGTTTGATGTTTTGATTCAAATTAAAATCAATTCAGATTTACCGTCGGCTAATGCCGACGCGACCTTTCGGCGAAAAGTATATTACAACCAAAAAATTATTTTTCTTTTTTATAGAATCGTACCCAATCTATTTGCATTTCTACAGGTAGATTGTCTGGGTTTATTTCTCCAACCCAGCTGCCGCCTAGTTGCATGTCTAACAATAAATAAAACTCGCGATTAAACGGGAATTGTCCCTCTTTGTCCGTCTCTATACGCGGATAAACAAAAGTTTTTTTATCATTTACAAAAAACGTTATATCGTCTTTGTTCAATTCTACCGCGTAAACATTATAGTTGTCAGGATCGATTTTAGCCTTCGACCCCGACGGCGGATTCTTAATCATTTTCAAATTTACCGTGTAATTTGAATGAACCGTTTGATAAATAAAATCATCGCTGTTTAAATGCTCCATTATGTCAACCTCTCCGCCGCGAGGCCACTGAGTATTGTCTGACGGCAACAACCAAAATGCCGGCCACGCGCCTTTCGCCTTGCCTAATTTTGCCCGTATTTCTATACGCCCATCAGCAAAATTCACCTTGCCCTTCGTATAAATTCCTCCCGTTAAATACGGAGATTTGTCATTCGGTAAATGCTCATTACGCAATCCTCGCAAAATCAATTTACCGTCTTTTACCTGATAACAATCAGAAAAATCAGACATGTGCCGCCCCCATTCAGCGCCGTTTCTTGGAATCTTACTCCAACGCTTCTGATCAAAATCTCCGCCGTCGAAATTTTCCTCCCAATCCAAACGCCATTTCACCTCCGACGTTTTATCCTCTTGCAATCGAACAACTCCGCCCGAATTGTCATTATGCAATTTGTCGTCCTCCGCAAACGACATAAATTTATTGGTTGCTAAAAGACTAATTGTCAACAATATAGTAAAGTAATATTTTTTCATTTTTAGGTTAAGTAATATTTTTTGTAACTATTCAGTAAGCAATAATTGATTGGTAATTATTATCGCCTGAATCGTTTTTTTTTAAGGAAACAAAGAGGACTTTGTGGACGATCCATCTTAAAATCTAGAATAAAGACTCAAAAAAATAAAACAATATGCCGCTGAATAATTACATTTAATTTTTTAATCGTTCCATAGAATTAAAATCGTATCAATCGTTTTTTTTGATACAATAATTACAAACAGAACAAGTCAATAGTAATTCTACAAAATTATATTACAAATATCAGTTTTTAATCGACGAGTCGTATTTTGTAGTCTATATTCAATAATATAATGTAAGGTCGATAATCCGAATCAAAACGAAAACAAAACTGTAAAAATCAATATCGCGGTAAACCAAGAATCTCATCAAGAGATTGCGGCGCGTCGGACGATTTTTTTACTTTTTTAGGCTTGACCCTACTCGAAGCGTCAACTTTAGACGGAAACGAAAAAATATTACTCTTGACATCCCGATTTTTACCGCCGCCAATACCAGCACAACCAAACCCAACAAAAAAAGTTAAAAATAACAATATCAAACCCGTTGATACTATTCGCCAAATCATTACAATTAAACAGTCGAAATTTTTATCTCTCATAATTAAATCAAGTCCAAAAAATTTTAAACTGTTCACACTCAAATTTTCAGTTAAAATCGCTAGACTACTTTCAGAAAACAGTTTTAATGAATATTTTTAATGAATATTAATGAATAGCCTAGTATCGCCGAAATTCGTATAACGCCTACAACGTAAAATATATTCGCACAGTAAAACGAATATAATTAACAAAAATCCAAACAAATAATTGTAAACCGCGTCAACCTCATTACAAAAATTACCCTCTTATAATCGACAAAATCGTTATAAAAGTTAAATCCAATGTTCAATAATTACGTAAAAAAATCCGGTTTCGCTTATTTTGCCGCAATAGTCTTTGTGATAACTTACGGCAACAGTAGATTTTTTTGCTATTCGACAATCGCTCAAGAAGTTTTACAAATCACGCAGTCAAAAGAAAAAGCAGAAAAAACCGAGCAATCCGAATCGCCAAAACTCGCACCGCCCGAACCTTCTTCTCAACCTTCGTTACCTTCGCAACACCCTCAAAATTTACAACCAATAAAATCTACGCCAAGTCAAATTGCCACAACTCCAACAAATCCGATAACTCCGCCGACACCGACAACTCCAACAGACTTGAAAACTCAACCGACACAACAAAATAATTCAACTCAACAAAATCCTCAGACTCAGCCTAATACTACTAATACGTCGGCGTCTGAAGAAAATTCTAAAACAACAACTCCGGCTACTAAACCTATTGTTCTAACAGTTCCGATGTTGACGGCAACAGAACATTCATGGGGAAGATTCGCACCCTCAAGCTGGAGACGCGTACAAACGACAACATGGACAATCAGCGACGGACGCCGAATCGGAAACATAAACGAAACCAAAACAATTTTAGACTCCGTCGATGAAAATTCCGTAACGCTTCAAGAAATAATAACCGCCGGTGCTAACGCTGAAACCGAAGGAGTCAAACCTGTCAAAAAATCTTTCGACTTCTATAATGTAGCACTCGGAGAGGGAATGAAAATTACTAACGGTACGCCAATGAAACTTATCGTTGACGGACGATTCGTACCTTGCGAAAGAAGAATCTACGAACAAACTACGCCAACAGTTACAAGAAAAATTACAGTCTGGTACTCAACTCAAATTTATCCTTACGTCATGCGAATTGAACGCACGGTTAAAAGCGTTCCAACCGCAACAGAAACAGAAAGTAAAATTTTAAGTCAATCGACATTTGAAGTAACAGATTCGTCAGCTTTCAGATTACTCACAAGCAAACAAGGCTCGTACAGAACCAGAACAGTCAAACGAAGCGGAGACGTTACAACTGTAACCGATAGCTATTGTTCCTTACACGTTCCGGGCGGTTTGATTAAAGAATATACGCACGAATTCGACGGACAAGGTAAAGAAATACGTCAAATCGAAACGCGATTACTCAACTATTATTACGTCTCCGTTCCCGCCGCAATAGTTGCACCTAATACAGCCGTTCCGAATCAACCTCTAATAATCCAATACGATCCGGTTCGCCCACGCTGGCGACAAAGATCATACCGACTACGCTCAACGCCTTATCAATACTATTACTCAGATTGACGTAACATAATTATTTACTCATGTTACGCAGAAGTTGCCCGTCAATAGGCGGTAATAGATTAGGTTGATCGCCGTCAGGTAGGCGACCTGATCGGGGGTATTTTACATCGAGGGATTATCTACTGGGCAGTTTCAAAAAGCCGCATTGTACGAACTAAAAAAATAAAACTCGCGGCAAGTGCGTAACATGAGTTATGAATTTAAAAAACATGAACGGTTACAAAAAAACATTTGTTCCCGTTCAAAGTGTATTCTTTTTCAAGTCTCTTTCAAGAACTTTTAAGGAGACAATGGGAACATAATATTTTTTCACATTAACGATATAGCGGCTCAAAAGACAAAACAAAAATTCCACTGTTATATTACAATTTAACAACTACCTAACCAATATCAATTATTATGACAATGCGCGAGTTATTAGAATATCACGGAGTTTTGAGCAATCCGTTTTCAGAAGAAGACGCTCAAAACGACAAGATATTCAAAGAGTCTTGTATCAAGACTTCGTTTCATTCGGCTTGGGATAAGATTTACGGTAATCCTGCCGAACCATCAACTTCTATTGTGTTTGGCGAGCGCGGCTCTGGCAAAACGGCACTGAGATTTCAAATTATTCAGAAAATTTCAGAATATAACGCCGACCATCCAAACGCCGGCGTACTTGTAATCGATTACTCCGACTTAAATCCGTTTATCGACCGTTTTCGTCAACGATTCTCCAGCGGTCGAAAAATACAAAAAATACTCGCCAAATGGGAATTAAAAGATCACCTCGACGCAATACTATCGCTCGGCGTTACGCAACTAATCGACCGCATCCTCGATTCGGGACGTCAATTGCATCCTGCCGCAAACGACAGTAAACCGCTTCCGGTTAGTAATCTTAATAAATTTCAAGTCCGTGATCTTTTGTTGCTCGCTTCGAGTTATGATACGTCCCGAAACGAAACGCCGCTGAATAGATGGGTTCGACTTTCAAAATCGCTGCGGTATTCAACGTTGACTTCAGTCGCAACAAACATGAAAGAATTAGCAATCGGCGTAGTTGGTTCGGCGGCAACGGCGGGTTTTTGGTATAAGTTATCGGGCGGATTTAGTTTTCTTTTGAATTATTGGTTTTACGTTATTGCGGCGTTGTTTTGGGTACTGTTTTTCTGCAAGACGACATCGCGATTTCTTAAAGCATGGTCGATAAAAAATTCGTTGAGAGTGTTGCCTCATTTGAAATCGGACTTGTTAAAAATTTTGCTACGGCTTAAGAAAAACGATTTCAGCGGAATGCCGTTTCCAATTGATCGCGGGACGGATCATCGTTATCAGATGCTTGAGAAATTGCTGGATATTAGCAATTCGCTAGGATTGAAAGGATTGATTGTAATAGTTGACAGAATCGACGAACCGCATTTGGTAAATGGTTCGCCGGAGTTAATGAAATTGATAGTCTGGTCAATTTTGGACAACAAGTTATTAAAACATGAGAACGTTGGATTCAAATTGCTTTTGCCGGATCAGCTTCTTACTTACATGGAACGAGAGAGCAACGAATTTATTCAGCGGGCGAGAATTGACAAACAAAATCTTGTACGATCTCTTGAGTGGTCGGGCGAATCGTTATTTGATTTATTGAATGCGAGAATTTCCGCCTGCGCCTCCGATGGCAAATCTCCAACGATTACAGATTTTTTCAGTCCGCCGATTGATCGAAACAGATTAGTAAATGCGTTTGCAAAGTTACGCGCACCGCGCCATTTATTTAAGTTTTTATATACATTGTTTACGCAACATGTTCATAGTTATTCAGATTCTGCTCCAGTGTGGAAAATTTCAGAAACTACATTTGAAACGACTCTAGCATTATATCTCCGTAACCGCGAAGCGGCAGAAAAAAATTTAGGGATAATTTAATATAGTAACTCATGTTACGCACTTGCTGCTCCAGACAGGTAGGCAACCGCAGACTCAGGTAGGCGACCGTAGGTTCACAACCTTTCGCCGAAAGGTCGCGTCGGCGTTAGCCGACGGTAAATCTGAAATGATTTTAATTATTGTCGAATCCTTTTTACCGTTGCCTTCGGCAACGCGACCTTTCGGCGAAAGGTCGCCTACCAGATCAATTACCGCCTACTGACGGACAACTACTGCGTAACATGAGTACATATTTTATCGTCGTTATCGACCCAGCTACAAAACGAAATCCGCACGAAAAATCTACAATAGTAGAAATTTTATTGTCGTTATCGACATAGTTACAGGATTCTGTGGTGTGCTACAATCTACAAAAGTAGAAATTTTATCGTCGTTATCGACTATAATAATGCTCAAGTTCTAAACCAGCATCTACAAAAGTAGAAATTTTCTACATACTCTAAAATCAAGAAAAATATTGTCTCGGATTCGATCAGAAATAATCGCGAAACGAGTTTTAAGATCACGCTAAATCAAGGCGACAAAAATACAATTTTCTGGACAACCGACCTAACAATGGAATACGTAAG
>JAITAZ010000095.1 GCA_031283825.1 Planctomycetaceae bacterium
TCGCGTCGGCGTTAGCCGACGGTAAATCTGAATTGATTTTAATTATTGTCGAATCCATTTTATCGTTGCCTTCGGCAACGCGACCTTTCGGCGAAAGGTCGCCTACCTACGGTCGCCTATCTGTCTGGAGTAGCAAGTGCGTAACATGAGTTATTAGAGATTCCCTAATGAGGTTATGTTTGGGTGAAATTTGATTACTATCGAGGTAAGTTTGTTAGGAAATTTAGTAACCAGTTTTTCCTTCCGCCGTTCCGCCGTCGCAGATTTTTGGCGTGCTTGAACAATTTACGCCTAGACGCTGAGCACCTTTATCAACGAATAATTTTGCCCTCGCATTATCTCTAATTCCACCGGAAGGTTTAACCTTAATTTTTCCATTTGCCGTTTTTAACATCGTATCGACATCTTCTTCTTTTGCGCCATCGCCATTGAATCCGGTAGAAGTCTTTACAAAATCAGCGCCGGCTTCAATTGATAGCTCAGTTGTTTTGATAATTTGTTCCGTATTTAGTTGAGCAGTTTCAAAAATTACTTTAACCAAAACATTGCTTTTATGAGCGACATCAACAACCGCTTTAATATCGGCTTTTACTTCGTTCCATAGTCCGCTTTTAATCCATCCGTAGTTGGCGACCATATCAATTTCTTGAACGCCTTTTTTACAGTATAACTCCGCTTCCGCAACCTTCGATTCCGTTAGAATCGTACCATGCGGAAAAGCAAGAACAACAGAAACTTCTGTTTCTGAACCTGCTGTTAACTGCTTGGCAATATCAATATCGCAAGGTCTTACGCAAACAGTTTTGACCTTGTATTCGACTCCTTTTTTAATCCAATCAATAGCCTCTTGCCGAGTAAATTGCGGGACAAGTACCGCATGATCAAGATAACGATTTATCTGCGTCATAATTTTTAATTTTTTGTTTCAATTTAGTTGAATGATTTTTTTGAAATTCCCAATCGCGCAAATCAAACTGTTTAGACTTGAATTTTCGGCACGCCGAATTCAGACGACAATTTATTCATTCGCGCAAAAATAATATCCGTCTGTTTCATTGCCGCATTCATAAAACGGAAACAAGAAACAGTTCAGAAAAACGAGTCACGATTGTATCACTGACAACAACGACAAACAAGCGGGGGGATAACCGCCAAAAATTAGAACGGTTGTTGATCTGTTTTTATTGTCTGCTAGAATGGTCGCCCGTCGCGTCAGTTGACAATGTTAATTGAGGTTCTCAACCAACAATTTTAAGCAATCTGAACGCAATAAAAATTAAACGTAACAAAAAATCAATAACCAAAATTAGTAATTATTCAGAAGAATCTTTTTAAAACACGGATAATCGCGGATAATACGAATACTCGCAGAAAATGCAAATGACAATTTGTAAATAACAAATAAACTAACAACAAATTAAGTAGTTAATTAGTTAATTCATTCGTTTGAAAAAACCATTTGCATTATCAGCTTTAATCCGTCATATTCGAATAATCAGTATTTAAAAATTCTACTGAATAACTAACTACAAAAATTAACCAAAATGAAAAAAAATCAACTGCAAAATCAAAACAAATTTAATACAATAAAGAATCCACAAATTAAAATTACGTTAAACCAAATATCAATAATTTTAATTGCCGGATTCTTTTTTTTGTTAAACCCGCTAACAAATTTCAGCGACGAATTGCCTAACGACGATTCCAAAAATCTACAATGGCTAAACGATAAATTCGACGTCTCTGAACCCGTTTCGCTTATTCCGCAAAAAAATCTCGACGGTTGGACGGCACACTACGGAAAAGAACCAAAAGGAAAATGGATAACCAAAAACGGAAACCTAATCTGTCTCGGCACAAAAAGCGGTTTAAGCGGAGACCTCGTCTCAAAAAAAGAATACGAAAACTTTATTCTCGACTTCGAATGGATAAATAGCAAAGGAGGAAATAGCGGAATAAAATATAAACTCAAAGACTTCGGACAAATTGGCGGAATAATAAATCAAAACGATAAATTCACATGGCTAGGTTGCGAATACCAAATCCTCGACGACGAAAATAATCGCGAAGGAAAAAATAATAAAGGTAAAAACTCCGCCGCCTCGCTCTACACCGTTATCGCCGCCGATAAAAACAAAAAACTAAACCCTAACGGTCAACCAAACGCCGGAAGAATCATCGTCGCAAACGAACACGTCGAACACTGGCTAAACGGCGAAAAAGTTCTCGAATACAACCTAAATAGCAACGATTGGAAATCCGCTTACGAAAAAAGTAAATTCGCAAGAGCTGAAAATTTCGCTCAAAATAAATCTGGCTTTATCATGCTGCAAGATCACGGAAACGAAATCACTTTCACAAAATTAATTATTCGAGAATTAAAATCAAAGTAACCGTTCAAAGTATAACAAAATTCTGCGGACGTCTTGCAAAATTTTCACGAAACAATTCAAAACGAATCGTACCGGATTAAGGCAATATTTTGTTGAAATCCGGTTTTTATCACTAACCCCAAAACCTAAAAATTTAGGAGAAAATCTTTATGAAAACGAAGAATCTAATTAGCGTTCTTTCGTTGTTTGTTTGTTTGTTTGCGTTGCCCGTTTTTGCCTTTAGTGCAGAACCGCTCGCGAAACCGTCGAAAGCAATAATATTGCCGGACGGTCAAAAACACCCCGACGGGATGACTGTCAATCCCGCAACCGGCGATATAATTCTCGCCGTCCCATCAATCGGAGACAAAGGCTCCGCTTGGTTGCTCAAAATCGACGCGGAAGATAAAGTTGAAAAATACTTTGAACTGCCGGTACACCCCGAAACCGGTCGCGCTACGCCGCTCGGTATTTCGTTTGGACCTGACGGACACCTTTATGTCGCTGATAGCCAATGTCTCGGCGGAAATCCAAATCATAAATCGCGAATTTTACGAGTAATTCATCAGAACGGAAAACCCGTTAAGTCAGAAGTTCTCGTAACTGGAATAACTCAAGCTAACGGTTTGGAAATTTACGGCAACAAAATTTACGTTGCAGAAACTCAAATCGATCCGGCTATCGTAGAAATGCCAATGACAAGCGGCGTGTTCGAATTCAATATTGCAGAATTTAACGGAAGAAGAGGTAAAACAACGCCTATCCACGTCCTACCTTACGGAAAAGATAGACACTTTATTTTTAACTTCAAAACAACCGACGCAGACCGAAACGGCACGCAAAAAGTCGGAGCTAACGGAGTCGGACTCGCAAAAGATGGAACTCTTTATGTCGCAAATTTCGGCGATAAAGAAATTATCGAAGTCAAATTACGACGCGGTAACGTTGTTTCGTCGAGAAATATCGGAATCGCAAAAAGCGGTTTGCTGGAAAGCGTCGATGGACTAAAAGTTTGCCCGAAAGGTTACATTTTCTTCGCCGATTATGTCGGTAACGCCGTGTTGGTTGCAAATCCGGCAAACGGAAAAATCGCACTGATCGCAAAGAATAAAACTAATCCAAATGCAGACGAAAAGAAAAACGGCAATTTTGATCGATGTTCAGAAGTTTGCTTACGAAACGGTAAACTCTATGTTGCAAATATCGATTTAGAAGATAACAGCACGCCGCATACTATTTCTGTTATAGACCTAAAAGGAATCGATTTTGACTCGCTACTCAAATAAAACGTAAAGTAGTCAGTTAGTCGGTAGAATTTTTGTAATATATCAGCGGAATTTTTTGTAACGATATTTCATCGAATTATGCTTTCCTAATTTTCTGCAATTTTTCTGCGTTTTCTGCGTTAAAATTTTTTATCAAATTTAAACGCAGAATATCGCAGAAATAATTCGTTATAAATATTCCGCTGAAATATTACGAATTTTTAAACACAGATAATCGCGGAAAATACAAATGACGATTTACAAATAACAAAAATAAACTAATAACTTATGTTACGCAGTAGTTGTCCGTCTGTAGGCGGTAATTGATCAGGTTGATCACAGATCAGGTAGGCGACCGTAGGTTCGCAACCTTTCGCCGAAAGGTCGCGTTGCCGAAGGCAACGATAAAATGGATTCGACAATAATTAAATCAATTCAACTTTACCGTCGGCTAACGCCGACGCGACCTTTCGGCGAAAGGTCGCCTACCAGAGTCGGTGGTCGCCTACCTGATCTGGGGTAGCAAGTGCGTAACATGAGTTAGTTAATTTCATTCAAGTTGAAATAATCATTTGCATTATCGGCGATTATCTGTCAAATTCGTGATTATCCGTGTTTAAAAATTTGTTACAAAAAAAAACGCGCCATAACGGTAATCATTTTGAACGATTACCGCATGGTGCGTTGGAGAAAAAAGCAAAAACAAATTTAACTATTAAATTTTCCTCGATCTGTAAAAGTTTTACCAGTTACATTGACGTTGTAAAATTCTTCGGCGTAGTTTGCCGAGTTTTAGTTTTGTTTCTTGCTTGACTGCATTTGTTACCCGTTCCTTTTGTTATTCCTTTTGAGACTGCCGTAGAGTCGCGAAATTGCGTCTCTACCGTTGTTGTGGAATTTCAAGTTGGATATGAGGGATTATCATCGTAACAGTAAATCAATTTTCTGTCCTTGTGAAATTCGGACGTTTATTGTCGAAATTCAATCGTGAACAGTTTAAACCTAAACCGTCAGTCCTTGTAAGGCGAACATTCGCGAACTGTTTTTGTTTTCGTTTATCGAAAATTTCAAATCAGGTTCGCAAAAAATTTACAACGCAATTTTTTGAGATTGCGTTGTTGCATTTAACGGCATTAGCTCAAAATAATAACCAATAGCGATTTGCCTATAGTTTTATTTATGCGGAACGCATGGAATGCAAGGCGTCGCCGGTTGGCATGGTTCGCACACAGGTTGGCAGGGTTCGCACGCGGGTTGGCAGGGTTCGCAGCCGCCGTGATGAATTGGTCGTAAAGCCGCTAATCTGCTTTTTAATCGTGCGAAGAATCCGGGTCTTGCGCATAAGTCGTCGCAAGACGGCTCGCATGGGTCGCAAACTACTTCATTGCACGGCGAAGCTACAACGGCGATTTCGCCGCAAGGTTCGCAAGCGACTTCGGCGCACGGATTACAATCGTGCCAATTGTGTCGTCGAAGTGCGATTCTTTCACGAATAGCACTGACGAATCGGCTAATCGGACGGAATGGTCTGACATGGGCGCAATCGCCGCATGGCTGACATGGTTCGCAAATCGGTTCACAAACCGGCTCGCAGGGCTTTGCTACTACTTCGTGGCAAGGCTCGCAAACCTGAATCTCGCCGCAGGGCGTACAGCTCCTAATGTGTGATAACCGTCCAAACATGCCGGCTTCTGCGGTCGATGAAACCGCGAATACCACTGCAATTGCAAGGGCGGACAATAAAATTTGACATTTCATTTTGAATACTCTCCTTTTGTTTTTGGTTGAGTGATTGGAAATTTTTTGCGCAGAAACACAACTCCGCGCAAACGCTTAATCACGGACATCGGTATTATAGCTTTAAAAAACCAAGTAATTCACAAGAACTAAAAATAATTTGTTTTTTT
>JAITAZ010000423.1 GCA_031283825.1 Planctomycetaceae bacterium
TACAATGTCTTTCGCTCTATGTTGAGCAACTCGATTTTTCGGACAAATCGTATTCCGAATTTTAAACCGTGAACGTTTTCAAACCATGAACGGTTACAAAATTTTGACGAATTTCCCTAAACTTAAACCTAAACCTAAACCTAAACCTAAACCTAAATTTAACCTTAACCTTAACCAAAAACTAAAAAAATGAAAATCATTACCTCTTTACTGACTTTAATTTTCGCCTTGTTAATTTCCGTAACGATAAATGCGGAAACCTACGACTTGCAAGTTCGATCCAGAACCGGAGACGAAATTAAATACTCCACAATTAAATTAAATTCAGAAGAAACAACTTTTCTGTTTATGCCGGTGCGAAACGAAAGGAAAGACCGAATCAAAAAATTACTCGACTATGTCAAATCAAATGATTCGAAATTGATAAACTTAATGAGCAGAATTGCAATCGATCCCAACGCGAAAAACAAATTTTTTCTCGGTACGTTGCCGGACGATCCAAAAATCAGACCCGATTTGACTGACACAATTGTCATTCGCGATCTCGTTAATATTCCCAAAGCGAAAACCTATCTCGACCGCGAAAAAATTATTATCGATCTCGAAAAACAAGGAGTCAAAACAATTTCGTCTGTTGACCTAATCGGCGGTCAGGCTTTTAGATACGCCGACGACAAAAGACCGCACGTTGTCGTTATGATTAGCGACGATCACTATAAAGCCGATACTTGGGCGCCGCCGTTGATCGAAAAATTTCAAAGCGAAGGCGAACTTTATTTCACAATTCTACACGGAGAAGGCGGAAATATATTTCACGGAATTGACGAACTCGATACCGCCGATTCGCTTGTAATTTATTTCAGACGACTCGCACTTCGCGAAGACCAATTAGATAAAGTTAAAAAATTTGTCGAATCAGGTAAAGGAGTCGTAGGTTTGAGAACTGCTTGTCATGCGTTTGCGGTCGGAGGAAAACTTGCTCCAAATTTTAAAGAATGGCGAGAATTCGATAACAAGATTCTCGGCAGTAACTATCACGGACACGGCGCAGATAATCTAGGCAGCGAAATTTCGAATAATCCGGAACAAGCGAATTCGCCAATCTTAAAAGACGTTCAACCGGCAACTTGGCATAGTACAGGTTCGGTGTATTTCATGAATCCGGTCAATGAAGACGCTACGATTTATCAATATGCTCACTCGACCGAAACAATGAATCCAAAAAATCAAAAGAAAAATAAGATAACCGAAAAAATCCCCGTAACATGGACTAGAATTTACGGAAAAACAAAAATCGCTTTCACAACGCTAGGACATCAAGACGACGCCACAGAACCACAATTCCAAAAACTATTTCTAAACCTAATTAAATGGTCAGTGGAGAAACAAAAATAATACTACTATTCTTTAGAAATTTTTAGAAAACGGTTTTGTACCCGTTCACGGTTTTTTAAATTCGGATTTGAATTACTAAACCCGATGTAGAGACGCAATGCTTTGCGTCTCTATCGATAAGCTTTTGATCGAACAATAGAGACGCAAGGCATTGCGTCTCTACATTTTGTTAATTTGTAAATATTCACGTTTTAATTTTTCGATTACAAAATAAAAAATTCCGTGAACGGTTACACGGTTTTTATATTATGATTTGGAATACTGTCATATTAGGCGATTGTATTGAAGGTATGCGGCGGCTGGGCGAGAGTTCTGTTGACCTTGTATTTGCCGATCCGCCATTTAATATTGGTTACTCATACGACGTTTACAAAGATAATCGGTCTGATAAAGAGTATCTGCAATGGTCGAAAGATTGGATGTCGGAGGTTTACAAAGTTCTCAAATCAGACGGTACTTTTTGGCTCGCAATCGGCGACGAATACGCGGCTGAATTAAAATTTTTTTGCACCCGCGAAATCGGATTTATTTGTCGAAGCTGGGTCGTATGGTACTATACTTTCGGCGTAAATTGCACAAAGAAATTTACGCGATCTCATGTCCATCTTTTTCAATTTGTCAAAGACGCAAAAAATTTCACGTTCAACGACAAAACGATTCGCGTCCCCAGCGCTCGTCAACTACGCTATAACGATAAAAGAGCAAATCCAAAAGGACGATTACCAGACGATACATGGATTCTAAATCCAAAAGAATTAGAAAAAGAATTCGGATCAAATAAAGATACTTGGCTATTTTCAAGAGTTTGCGGTACTTTCAAAGAACGCGAAGGTTGGCACGGTTGTCAAATGCCGGAAAAATTATTAGAACGAATTATTTTAGTATCAAGTAACAAAGACGAAAAAATACTCGACCCATTTGCCGGAAGCGGTACTACTCTCGTTGCGGCAAAAAATTTAGATCGACAATTTCTAGGCTTTGAAATATCAGAAGAATACCGCGATCAATGCCTCCAACGTCTAAAAACCAAATTAACTCGCGCAATATAATAACGCCAATAAATCCGCCAAAACTTGGAGAACGAAAATGTATCGTTTTTCTCGATCAAAAATTATTCCGTAACAAGATTGGGAACTTCTAAAAACTAATATTAGAAGGAACGCGGGCATCCCGCCTGCATGACAAACGCCTAAATATGCGGTCAAGACGACCGCGTTCCTAATAAAAATAAATTTTACATGAGGTTTTTAGATGTTCCCGATTGTAAAACGGTTACTTATTTTTTGGGGGGACATTGGGGACGCTGGGGACAAAGGGGACGTTGGGGACGTTTTTGTTTAAAATATGGTGGTAATGGTTCGAGAGGATAAAACTGAAAAAAATCTTTTTTTTAAAAATGTTGGCTTCTGTTGAGTCTTTAATCTTGGTTTTTACCACTTTGTCCCCTAAAAATGAACCATTTTTTTCTGTTCAAAATATACTACATCAAAATAATAATCCATTATTTTTTTCCTCCCCCCTTGTCTTTACGTGGAAAAAAAATACAATTATCGACTTGTTTCTTGTTGCTTTCTTGTTGCGTCAATCGCTTAAATTTAAAATATCGCAACGTTTAGACTCAATCGTCATTAAAATTGCAAAAAAACCCGATCAAAACTCGTCGCCAAGTCGGGAATCATTCGAAAAAATTTTTTTTATACAACTCGTACCACGAATTTCAAAAACACAAAGAGCTATTCACTAAAAATCACTAAAAAATACACTCACCTAAAATAAACCAAATAGCTCCGCCCAAAATTCAAGTACGAACAGTTTAAAAATAACCACAGGAGAAATATTTTATGGTTGCTCAATCAACTGAATTCGACCTTAAACAGGCAATGCTAATAGGTAACTCTTTCGGACCACGCGAAGTCGAAAATATCAGAGTCGCAATACGAGGAGACGCCGTCCAATTCGACCGTCTCAAAGACGCCGTAGTCGAACTCGAAAACCAAAATTCACGCGATGAACTCGCCCACGCCGGTCGCGTCAGACTCGGAATCGGCTACTTCCTACTCGGAGACTACGAAAACGCAACTCAAGTAATAAAAAAAGGCGACGGCGGCGCTCTCGCACTATTCTACCAAGCAAAAATTCACTCCATCCTCGAACATTACCCCGAATCGCTCAAAACCTACGATCAAGCCCAAAAAGCAGGTTACAACGTCGATGAATGCACACTCGGAAGATCAGAAGTTTACCGAAATATGAAACAACCCGAAAAAAGCCTCGAACAACTCGATAAACTCTCCGGCGCAATCGAACAAACCGCAGAATACCTCTACCAACGCGGAGTAACCGTCGCAGCACTCGGACAAACAGACGAAGCTATCCGACTCTACGAACGCGCCGTTACTTCAGATAAAAAACACTCCGGCGCACTGTTCGGATTGGCTATCGAAAGCGAAAGAAGAGGAAACGACGAAGCATCTCTCGAACTCTACAAACAAGCCGCCTCAAACTTCCCAACAAATACCGGAACTCTACTAAATCTCGGTCTGCTCTACGAAGACTTAGAACAATACCAACAAGCCATGATCTGCTACCAACGAATCCTCGACTCCTACCCAAACGACCAAAGAGCAAAACTATTCTTCAAAGACTCAAAAGCCTCAAGCGAAATGCACATCGACGAAGACGCCCTAAAACGAAGAGATCGGCACGCACAAATTCTCAACCTGCCAGTCTCCGATTTCGAATTGTCTGTACGAAGCCGTAATTGCCTACGCTTAATGGGAATCAATACTCTCGGAGACCTCTGCCGTCACACCGAACAAGAATTACTCGCAAGCAAAAATTTCGGCGAAAATAGCTTAAACGAAATCAGAGAAATGCTCACACTAAAAGGCTTAAAATTAGGTCAATACGCTTCCGAAAAACAAATGCCCGAACCTATTCAAATCGAATCGCTCTCGCCGGCTGAACAACAAACCCTAGCAAGACCAGTTACAGATTTAAACTTGTCTGTCAGAGCAAAAAAATGTATGAACAGATTAAATATTCAAACCATCGGAGAATTAGTCTCTTGCAGCGCAGAACAATTACTAGAATGCAAAAATTTCGGCGTAACAAGCCTAACCGAAATTCGAGAAAAATTAGTCGATTTCAACATAAAACTACGCGGAGAATAATTGTAACTCCTATTACACAGTATTTGTCCGTCAGTATGCGATATTGTTTTGTTTTACCGTTTACGGTTTTAAATATTGTAACTATTCAGTAGGCGGTTATCGATCAGGTAAACGCCTGATCTGATTTTAAAACATGCGGCGTTAAATATGCAAAAAATAATTATAATAAATTTCGGGTCTATCAAGCAGGTTGAATTTACAATTAAAGACTTCATGGTTTTTGTCGGACATTCGGCGTCGGGGAAGAGTCTAATTGCTAAAACCATTTATTTTTTTTCATCCCTTAACGACGAACTAGACGACATCTTTTACGACAACAACAATTCTATAGTTCGCCCGCCAATCGACGTATTCAAAGAAGCAATAATTGAAAAATTTAATTCGTATTGGAACTCGTCTATTTGGCAGGCGGATACGAAAATATCGTTCTTTTTTGACGAGTCAAAATTTCTCTCGTTATCTTTTCAAGACGGCACTCCTAACGTTACTTTCAGCGAAGATTTTATTGAGGCTTTCAATCACCATGCAGATTTATTGACGGATAATACAGTTCAAGAAAACGGCAAAATCGAATTAAATGCGGACTCGCATCTAATGGACGCAATATGCCGACGATTTGTTTTATGCAATAATCCCAAAGACTACGAATATTTTCCGGCAGGACGAAGTATCTACAATCTTTTCTACAAAGATTTATCGTCTGGTTTGCCGCTTATCAAAGACTTTTTATTGCGTCATTATATTCAAACAACCAACAATACAAGACGAGAAATAATTAAAAATCCAATTGAAAATTATATCAAATTAGTAAGCGAAAAATATAAACCAGACGATTTGCCGCAAAGCATCGGATTTGGAAAAAAAATTTATCAATTTGCAAATCAGATTCTAAAAGGACATTATTGTAACGAAAATAAGAAAGATTATATTTGCACGGAATCAGGTAAAAAATATCCGTTAGATTCGTTGTCGGCGGGTCAAAACGAAGCAATATGGACTCTGTACAATATCTTATATTTTGTGTTGTTCAACGGCGCTGCCAACATCGACACGACATTTTTAGTCATCGAGGAACCGGAATCGCATCTCTCTTTGGAAGATCAACAAAATATGATCTTGGCGTTGACCCTATTTGTCAAAAACAATTGTAACAGACTAATTCTGACAACGCATAGCACAGGCATCGTGAAACCATTAGCAACCTTGATTAATATCGTAACTCTATTCGAAAAAGATTGGGATCTAGTGCCAAAAAAACAAAGAGATATTGTACTAAAATTTATCGATCCAGAATTATGGCTAGATATAGACGACTTTGAATGTTATTACGTTGACAACGGAACTGTTGAATCTATGGTAAATCGAGAAAAATTTGGCATCGATATAGAAAAAATGGAACTCGCATTTAGTTAAATGATAGTTTTTCAACGTAAAATTTATGTAGCCGTTCGCGGTTTTTAAATTCGGAATTGGTTTTTGGGTAATATTCATCGGAATATTTTAGCGTAATATTTTTGTAACCGTTCACGGAAATTTTTATTTTTTTATTGAAAAAATAAAACGTGAATATTTACAAATTAATAATTGTAGAGACGCAATGCCTTGCGTCTCATTGTTGACTTAGCCTAAATTCGATCAAAAGATCGCATAGAGACGCAAAGCATTGCGTCTCTACATTGGGTTTAGCAATTCAAATCCGAATTTAAAAACCCGTGAACGGGTACTTTCAAATTTTGTAATATAGTCGGCGGCGTAAAATTTATGTTAGCCCCGAATATGGCGACATTATAAAAGTGATTTATCGTTACAATAATTTAAAATGTTAAAAGATATAATTGCAATTGATTTTGGGACGACTAATACTTATATTGCCAAATGTCCGGCGCATGCGCGGGTTCCGAGCGCTATTCAATTTAACTCTAATTCAGTCGGCATTGAAACTGCTTTGCTTTATTCTAACGAATCGGCGGATAACTCGCCTTATATCGGAGAGCAAGCTGTCAACGGATTCGGAAGCGCGTCAACAGATGAACGACAAAAATACGACTACAAATTCTACTCGCATTTCAAACCCGATATCGTCTCAAGTAAACAAGCAAAACTTAACGCTACTAATTTTCTCGCCGCAATTCTTCGCGACGCCCGCAAATGTAATATCAATCTCTCGCCGCTCGATTGTAACGTGATTGTTGGAACGCCCAGCGAAGCAGATTCAAAATACCGCGAAACTCTAATCGAAATTTTCAAAGAAGCCGGATACGGCAACGCAAATTTAATCGACGAACCAATCGGCGCAATGCTCGATAGTATTTCTTCCGGCATGTTTTCAATCGCCGATATTATCGCCGGATTTTTAGTCATTGATTTCGGCGGCGGAACTTGCGATTTCGCCTTTATTCAAAACGGAAAAGTTCGACGCTCTTGGGGCGAAATGAATCTCGGAGGACGACTATTCGACGACCTTTTCTACCAATGGTTCTGCGATCTCAACCCAAATAAAGAACGCGAACTCGAACAAAACGGCGAAGATTTCTTTGTCCGCGTTTATCATTGCAGACAATGGAAAGAAAAATTCTCGCAATTTATGGCGGTAAATCCGCAAAAAACTTTCTCGTATTCGCTCGGAGATTACGGAAAAATCAAAGCCGTTACTTGGAATGAATTCATCGAAAGAGCAGAAAATTATACGCCGACAAAATCATTTCTTAAATTTCAAACCGATTCAAATATTCCGTTGTCGGAAAAATTAACTTCCGGCAAAATAAATTTATTGCAATGGTTTCAAGATTCTCTGACGTCAGGTTTGTCTTACGCTGGAATTGCAATTGACGATATTCGCGTTATTGCTCTTGCGGGCGGTAGTTGTCAATGGTCTTTTGTTGGTGATTATTGCCGTAAATTTCTAAATAACGAAAAATTCTTTCGGAGTAATCAACCTTATGCAACAATCGCAAATGGTCTAGCGGTTCTGCCTGCGCTTGAACATGAATTTGAACGTAAGCAGATCGAATTAAAATCGACTACGCCTTTATTCGTACAAAAAATCGGCGATGAAATTAAACGCGAACTCAATAGAGGACGCGATAAAATTGTCAACAAAATTGCGGTCGATTTGTTCGATAATAAAATCCGACCGATTTTAATATCATTCCGCGAAAACGGCGGGACGATAAGTAATCTCGAAACGGAAATAAGCAAGGAAGCGATGGCGTTTGAAGAAAATATCAACAAGTTAGTCAACGGCGAAATCGGCGACAGTTTGACGGCTTTGTTTGCAATGGTTTTAGAAAACGCGAGAGATTGGCTCAAAAAGAACGATTTACGAATGGGCGTTGTTCAAGATAATACAAATTTCAAAGCCGGCAAAGTTGACATCGGCGCAGTTGACCCAAAAGTTGCAGAGTTAATTGTCGGAGTCGTAAATACAATTGTCGGCGCGATCATTATGATTATTGTTGCGAATATTTGCGGCGGCGGCGGAATGGCAATAATTATGACAGGTCCAATTGGATTAGTTATCGGAGCGATTCTTGGAGTCGCTGTAGGAATTTTAACTGTTTCGGTAGGTAGAGAGAAAGCAATGACGATGGCGAAAAATTTCAAAATCCCGTCTAATATTTCGCCTTTACCGATAACTAAAATCAATCCGTTGAATTCGATTCTTACTGACAAACGAATCGCCGCGTGCAGAAACGATCTAAAGAAAGACCTAGCAAAAAAAATCGACGACGCACTACAAGGAATCTTATCAGAAATCACTGAAAAAGTAGAAAATATTATTCGTAACGAAATATCCGCTTTGAGTATTGTTAATATAAAATAATAGTAACCGTTCACGCACAAGAGAAAAAATTCC